>NZ_JBHUQX010000032.1:0-35110 GCF_042674225.1 Streptomyces sp. NPDC056948 | reverse complement strand
CCGTCGGCAATGCGCCCACCGCCCTGTTCCGGCTGCTGGAGATGATCGACGAGGGGGCACCCCGGCCGGCCGCCGTGATCGGTGTCCCGGTCGGTTTCGTCGGGGCCGCCGAGTCCAAGGACGCCCTGGCCGCGCACCCGTCGGGCCTGGAGCACCTGGTCGTGCGCGGCCGTCGCGGGGGCAGCGCCATCGCCGCCGCCGCGCTCAACGCGATCGCGAGTGAGGAAGAGTGAGCGGCAAGCTGTACGGGGTGGGGCTCGGCCCCGGTGACCCGTCCCTGATGACCGTACGGGCCGTGGAGGCCATCGCCGAGGCGGATGTGATCGCGTACCACAGTGCGCGGCACGGTCGTTCCATCGCCCGCTCGATCGCGGCGCAGCACATCCGCGCCGACCACATCGAGGAGCGGCTGGTCTACCCGGTCACGACCGAGACCACCGACCATCCCGGCGGCTACAAGGGCGCGATGGAGGAGTTCTACGCCGAGGCGTCGGCCCGGCTCGCCGCGCACCTGGACGCGGGACGCACGGTCGCGGTCCTCGCCGAGGGCGATCCGCTCTTCTACGGCTCCTACATGCACATGCACAAGCGGCTGGTCGACCGCTACGACACCGAGGTCATCCCCGGCGTCACGTCCGTGTCCGCGGCCGCCGCACGGCTGGGCACCCCGCTCGCCGAGGGCGAGGAGGTGCTGACCATCCTGCCGGGCACGCTGCCCGAGGAGGAGCTGACCGCACGGCTCGCCGCGACGGATGTGGCCGTGGTGATGAAGCTGGGGCGGACCTTCACCAAGGTGCGCAGCGCGCTGGAGAGTTCGGGGCGGCTCGGCGAGGCCCGGTATGTCGAGCGGGCCACCATGGCCGGGGAGCGGCTCGCCGAACTGGCGGACGTGGACCCGGAGTCGGTGCCGTACTTCTCGGTGGCCGTGCTGCCCAGCCAGGTCGACGCCGAGCGGCCCGAGGCCCGGGAGCGGGGCGAGGTCGTCGTGGTCGGGACCGGGCCGGCCGGTCCGCTGTGGCTGACACCCGAGACGCGGGGCGCGCTGGCCGCCGCCGACGACCTGGTCGGCTACACCACCTACCTCGACCGGGTGCCGCGGCGCGCCGGTCAGATCCGGCACGGCTCGGACAACCGGGTCGAGTCGGAGCGCGCCGAGTTCGCCCTCGATCTGGCCCGGCGCGGGCGGCGGGTCGCGGTCGTCTCGGGCGGCGACCCGGGCGTCTTCGCCATGGCGACGGCCGTTCTGGAGGTCGCGTCGCAGAAGCAGTACGCGGACGTCGCGGTGCGGGTGCTGCCGGGTGTGACGGCCGCCAACGCGGCGGCGGCCCGTGCGGGCGCCCCGCTCGGGCACGACTACGCCGCCCTCTCGCTCTCCGACCGGCTCAAGCCGTGGGAGGTCATCGCCGAGCGGCTGAGCGCGGCCGCCTCGGCGGACTTGGTGCTGGCGCTGTACAACCCCGGTTCCCGCAGCCGTACCTGGCAGGTGGGCAAGGCCCGTGAGCTGCTGCTGGAGCACCGGGCACCGGACACCCCGGTGGTGGTGGCACGGGACGTGGGCGGATCCGGTGAGCGGGTCCGGATCGTGCGGCTGGCCGACCTGGATCCGGCCGAGGTCGACATGCGCACGATCCTGCTGGTCGGGTCTTCGCAGACGAAGGCCGTCCGGCGCGGGGACGGCGAGGAGATCGTCTGGACTCCGCGCCGGTATCCCGAGGCGTAGGCGGGTGCGGCCCGGTTCAGTTCTCCTCGGCCACCGAAGCGGGGGCCGGGGCGGGCCGGGCCAGGCCCTTCGTCCACTTCTCCTCGATCCGGCCGACCTTCCACACCAGCAGGGCCACGGCCCAGGTGGCGAAGAACAGCCCGACGATGACGTAGCCGATGACATTCAGGTCCAGGCCGGACACCCAGTCCCAGAACGGGCCGTGCAGGTCGGCCTGTTCGGCGATCAGGCCCAGCAGTTCGACCGTGCCGATGAGCAGCGCCACGGCGACGGACAGGCCGGTGATGGTGAGGTTGTAGTAGACCTTGCGCACCGGCTTGGAGAAGGCCCAGCCGTAGGCGAAGTTCATGAACGAGCCGTCGATGGTGTCGAGCAGCGACATGCCGGCCGCGAACAGGACCGGCAGGCACAGGATCGCGTACCAGGGCAGGCCGGACGCGGCGCCCGAACCGGCGAGCACCAGCAGGGCGATCTCCGTCGCCGTGTCGAAGCCGAGACCGAAGAGCAGGCCCAGGGGGTACATCTGCCATGGCTTGGTGATCGACTTCATCAGGCGGCCGAGGACGCGGTTCATGAAGCCACGGTTGTCGAGCTGCTTCTCCAGTGCCGCCTCGTCGAAGTGGCCCGAGCGCATCTGCCGGAAGACCTTCCAGATCCCCATCATGATCACCAGGTTGATGATCGCGATGACGTACAGGAACGTCCCGGAGACGGTGGTGCCGATCCAGCCGGCGAGACCGTGCAGGGTGGAGTCGTCGTTCGCGACCGGTCCGGCCAGTGCCTTCACTCCGAGGGAGAGCAGGAAGGCGAGCACGAAGACGATCGAGGAGTGCCCGAGCGAGAACCAGAAGCCGACCGACAGCGGGCGTTGGCCCTCGCTCATCAGCTTGCGGGTCGTGTTGTCGATGGCGGCGATGTGATCGGCGTCGAAGGCGTGCCGCATGCCCAGGGTGTAGGCCGTGACGCCGATCCCGATGCCGAAGGTCCGCTCGCCGAGGCTGTAGTGCTCCGGGGCGACGATCACCACGAGCGTGAACCAGCCGATGACGTGCAGCGCGAGGATGAACGCGGCCATTCCGCCGAGGCTCGTCCACTCCTTGCGGGTCATCGTGGTGCGGGCGGATGCGTGAGCGGTGGTCATGGAGGCGTGGGCCTTACTGGTCGGCGATCGACTGTTCTCAGTCGCGCCCTCCAGATTTCTGCGAACTCATTGCAGGTACAAGCCCTGGGCGGCAAAGCCCCCGTCAGGTTTCAGCCAGCAGCCGGGAAAGTGCGCCGGCTCCTGATCCACCGGACCGCTTCTTCCGGCTCCCCCACTTCCTGCACCCCTTCGGGAACCGGCGGCCGGCGGACCACGACCACCGGCAGCCCGGCCTCCCGCGCGGCCGTGAGCTTCGGTGCCGTGGCGGCTCCCCCGCTGTCCTTCGTCACGACGACGTCGACGCGATGGCGGCGCAGCAGCTCGCGCTCGCCGTCGAGGGTGAAGGGGCCACGGTCGAGCAGCACCTCCATGCGGAGCGGGTGGGGGGCCTCGGGCGCGTCGACGGAACGGACGAGGAACCACAGGTCGTCCAGGGCGGCGAAGGCGGCCAGGCCCATGCGTCCGGTGGTGAGGAACACGCGGCGGCCGAGCGTGGGCAGCAGCGTCGCGGCCTCCTCCAGGGAGCCGACCTCGCGCCAGTCGTCACCGGCTACCGGGACCCAGCCGGGGCGCCGCACCGCGAGCAGGGGAACATGGGCGGTGGCGGCGGCACGTGCCGCGTGGAAACTGATCGTCCCGGCGAAAGGGTGGGTGGCGTCGATGAGTGCGTTCACCCGGTGCTCGGAGAGCCACGCGGTCAGCCCCTCCGTGCCGCCGAAGCCGCCGATCCGGACCTCGCCCGGAGGCAGCCGGGGGCCGGCCACCCGCCCGGCGAGGGAGCTGGTCACGGTCAGGCCGGGTGTGTCGTGGAGCAGTTCGGCAAGGCGGCGGGCTTCCGTGGTCCCGCCGAGTATCAGTACGTGCATGGAAGTTCAGGTCCGTTCATGAGCAGCGAAGTGAAGGGTGGCCGCAGGGCCCAGCTGGAGCACACCGGCCTGCGGCACGGGTGGACCACCGGCGCCTGTGCGACGGCGGCCACGACGGCCGCGTACACGGCGCTGCTGACCGGGGAGTACCCCGACCCGGTGACGATCACCCTGCCCAAGGGGCAGACACCGTCGTTCGCGCTGGCAGCCGAGGAGTTGGGCGACGGATACGCGATGGCGGGCATCGTCAAGGACGCGGGCGACGACCCGGACGTCACGCACGGCGCGCTGGTCCGGGCCACGGTACGGCGGCTGCCCGCCGGGGCCGGGGTGGTCTTCAGGGCGGGGTCCGGGGTCGGGACGATCACCCGCCCCGGCCTGCCGCTGCCCGTCGGCGAGCCGGCCGTGAACCCCGTCCCCCGCCGGATGATGCGCGAGCACGTGGCCGAGGTCGCCGCCCGGCACGGTGGCAGCGGCGACGTCGAGATCACCGTCTCCGTCGACCACGGCGAGGAGATCGCCCGCTCCACCTGGAATCCGCGGCTGGGCATCCTGGGCGGCCTGTCCATCCTCGGCACCACCGGGATCGTGGTGCCGTACTCCTGCTCGGCGTGGATCGACTCCATCCGCCGGGGTGTCGATGTGGCAAGGGCCGCCGGCCGTACGCATGTCGCCGGGTGCACCGGGTCGACGTCGGAGAAGACGGTCGTCGCCGAGTACGGGCTGCCCGAGGACGCCCTGCTCGACATGGGCGACTTCGCGGGCGCCGTGCTGAAGTACATCCGCCGCCACCCCGTGGACCGTCTGACCATCTGCGGTGGCTTCGCCAAGCTGTCCAAGCTGGCCGCCGGCCATCTCGACCTGCACTCCGCCCGTTCCCAGGTCGACAAGGGCTTCCTCGCCGAACTGGCCCGGCAGGGCGGCGCGGACGAGGCGCTGTGCGCCGAGGTGGCCGAGGCCAACACCGGGCTGGCCGCCTTGCAGTCGTGCATGGCCGCCGGAGTGCCGCTCGGTGATCTGGTCGCCAGGACCGCTCGTGACGAGGCACTGGCGGTGCTGCGTGGTGCGCCGGTCACGGTCGACGTGATCTGCATCGACCGGGCGGGCACGGTGGTGGGGCGCAGCGCGGTGGCCTGAGGGCTCAGCTCGGTGGCCTGAGATCCCCGGCGCCGGCGGTGCCTCCCCGAGCCGCTCAGCACACGTGACGCTCCCGCTCCGCCGAGTAGAGGTGGCTGTCCCGGAACTCCTGCGCCCCCAGCGTCCGCCCGACCATGATCACGGCCGTGCGCAGCACCCCGGCCTCCTTCGTCTTCCCGGCGATCTCGTCGAGGGTGCCGCGAATGATCACCTCGTCCGGGCGGGAGGCGTAGGCGACGACGGCTGCCGGGCAGTCGGCGCCGTAGTGCGGGAGGAGTTCGTCGACCACGCGGTCCACGTAGCCGGCGGCCAGGTGCAACACGATCAGCGCGCCGCTGCGGCCGAGGGTGGCCAGGTCCTCCCCGTCGGGCATGGCGGTGGCACGCTGGGCGACGCGGGTGAGGATCACGGTCTGGCCGACGGTCGGCACGGTCAGCTCCCGCTTCAGGGCCGCCGCCGCGGCGGCGAAGGCCGGGACCCCCGGGACCACCTCGTAGGGCACTCCGGCCGCGTCCAGCCGTCGCATCTGCTCGGCGACCGCGCTGAACACCGACGGGTCCCCGGAGTGCAGCCGTGCCACGTCGTGCCCCTCCTCGTGGGCGCGGACCAGCTCGGCGGTGATCTCGTCCAGGGTGAGCTGCGCGGTGTCCACCAGCCGGGCGTCCGGCGGACATTCGGCCAGCAGCTCGCGCGGGACCAGGCTGCCCGCGTAGAGGCAGACCCGGCAGGCCGCGAGGGTGCGGGCGCCGCGCACGGTGATCAGATCGGCGGCACCGGGTCCGGCGCCGATGAAGTACACGGTCATCTGTTGGCTCCCGAAGGGGTGTCGAGGGTCTTCTGTACGGCCCACTGGGTCACAGGCATCGCCTGCCGCCACCCGGTGAAGCCGCCCACGGGAACGGCGTGCGCCACCGCGAGCCGCACCAGCTCGCCGCCGTGACGACGGTGGGCGTCGGCGAGGAGCGCCTCTGACTCCAGGGTCACGGTGTTGGCGACCAGCCGCCCACCTGCGGGCAGGGCCTCCCAGCAGGCGTCGAGGAGGCCGGGCGCGGTGAGGCCGCCGCCAACGAACACGGCGTCGGGCGGGGGCAGTTCGGCCAGGGCGGCGGGCGCGGCGCCCGTGACGACCCGCAGGCCCGGCACGCCGAGACGGTCGGCGTTGCGGGTGATGCGTGCGGCGCGCACCGGGTCACGCTCGACGGTGATCGCGCGGCATGAGGGGTGGGTGCGCAGCCACTCGATGGCGATCGAGCCCGAGCCTCCGCCGATGTCCCACAGCAGTTCCCCGGGGGCGGGGGCGAGGGTGCTGAGCGTGACGGCGCGGACGTGCCGCTTGGTGAGCTGCCCGTCGTGCTCGTACGCGTCGTCCGGGAGGCCCGGCACCGCGCCGAGGCGCAGGGCGTCCGGGGCGCGGCGGCATGTGACGGCGACGATGTTCAGGGGGTCGCCGGGTGGCTGCGCGTCCGGCCAGTCGTCCGCCCTGGCCTCGGCGGTCGTGCGCTCCCGCGCGCCGCCGAGTTGCTCCAGGACCCGCATCCGGCTCGCCCCGAATCCCCGGTCCCGCAGCAGGGCGGCGACCTCGCCGGGCGTGTCGGCGCCCGCACTGAGGACGAGGATCCGACGGCCGTCGTGCAGGGCGGCGGCGAGACGGGCGGCGGGCCTGCCGACGAGCGTGACGACCTCGGCGTCCTCCAGCGGCCAGCCGAGGCGGGCGGCCGCGTAGGAGACGGAGGAGGGGTGGGGCAGGACGCGCAGGGCGCCCGCTTCCCGGCCCGCTTCCCCGACTTCCTCGGCGAGGGCACGTCCGATGCCGTAGAACATGGGGTCCCCGCTGGCCAGTACGGCGATCCGGCGGCCGGCGTGTGCCGCGAGCAGGCCGGGGACCGCTGGGCGCAGGGGCGAGGGCCAGGAGATCCGCTCCCCGGCGCAGCGCGGGGGCAGCAGGTCGAGCTGACGCGGGCCGCCGATCAGGACCTCGGCCTCGCTCAGCGCGGCGCGAGAGGCGTCGGTCAGTCCCTCCCAGCCGTCGGCCCCGATCCCGACGACGGTCACGGCGGCGGTCGGAGCGGGACGTGCGGGGTTCACTGCGCGGTACCTCGGGATTCGGGGGCAGCTCTCGTGGGCGACAAACGCGCACTCTACTGGGCGCCGACCAGCACGCCTTTGCTCGGGTGCGCATTTTCCTGGCCCTTATTGCACGCTGCTTGCAACAGCCTGCCGACGGTGTCCGGCCTTCACCCGGATCCGGCGAGGCCGAGTTCGCGCTCGCCCAGGGGTGCGAAGAAACGCTCCACGTCGGCGTCGGTGACCTCGTCGAGAGTGGCCGGTGACCAGCGGGGGTCGCGGTCCTTGTCGATGACCTGGGCGCGGATGCCCTCGACCAGGTCTGGCGTGCTCAGGGACGCACAGGAGACCCGGTACTCCTGCTCCAGCACCCGCTCCAGCGGGCCGAGCCGGCGGGCGCGGCGCAGGGCGGTCAAGGTGACCTTGAGCGAAGTGGGCGACCTGGCCAGCAGGGTCTCGGCGGTCTCCTTCGCCGCCGGGTCGCCGTACGCGAGCAGCCGTTGGACGATCTCCTCGACCGTGTCGGAAGCGAAGCAGGAGTCGATCCACTCCCGCCGCCCGGCCAGTTCCCCTTCCGGTGCGGGCTTCACATGCCGGTCCAAGGCTTCCCGTACGGGCGTGCCGGCGAGGTCGTCGACGAACCGTCCCAGCGCCTCGGACGGTACGTAGTGGTCGGCGAGGCCGGTCAGGAGTGCGTCCCCGGCGCCGATCTGGGCGCCCGTCAGCGCGAGGTGGGTGCCGAGTTCGCCCGGGGCGAGGGCGAGCAGGTAGGTGCCCCCGACGTCCGGGACGAAGCCGATGCCGGTCTCGGGCATGGCGATCCTCGAACGCTCGGTGACGATCCGGACGCTGCCGTGCGCGGAGACGCCGACGCCGCCGCCCATGACGATGCCGTCCATGACGGCGACGTAGGGCTTGGGGTAGCGGGCGATGCGGGCGTTGAGGTGGTACTCGTCGTGCCAGAACGCGGCCGAGGCGGTGCCGTCCCCGTCGCGGGCGTCGTCGTGGATGCCGCGGATGTCGCCGCCCGCGCACAGGCCGCGCTCCCCCGCACCGGTGATGACGACGGTCTCGACGGCCGGGTCCCGCTCCCAGTCGGTCAGGGCCTCGTCGATGCGGCGCACCATGGCGTGGGTGAGGGCGTTGAGGGCCTTGGGCCGGTTGAGGACGATGTGGGCGGCACGGCCCGTCGTACGGAACTGGACGTCGGTCATCCGAGCGCCTCCGTCAGGCCTCGGGCCGCGATGACGCGCATGATCTCGTCGGTTCCTTCCAGGAGCTGGTGGACTCGCAGGTCACGGACGATCTTCACGATGCCGTACTCGCCTGACGGTCGGCGAGAGGGGTCAGGCTGCGGTCGAGGGTGCGTGACGGACATCACACCACTCATTTCACTGTCCTCAGGTCATCATATGACCTGATCTCCCGGGAGCACGGTTGATGCAACCGCGCTCCGGACGGCACGGCAAGGCGAGGATGGGCATGAGCGACCAGAACAAGCCCGCGCGACCGCGGGTGGGCGTGGTGGGTCTAGGAGCCATGGGCCTCGGGATGGCCCGGAGCCTGCGGGCGGCGGGGTACGACGTAGGCGTTCACGACCTGCGGCCGGAGACGGCCGCGGACTTCGCCCGCGACGGCGGGACGGCGTTCGGGACCTGTGGCGAGCTGGCAGCCGCGGTGGACGTCCTGGTCGGCGTGGTGGTGAACGCCGCGCAGGTCGAGACCGTGCTGTTCGGTGCCGAGGGCGCGGCCGGCCGGCTCCGCCCCGGCTCCGTCTTCGTCATGTGCTCCACGGTCGATCCGGGCTGGTCCGCCGCGCTCGAGAACCGCCTGGCCGAGAAGGGCGTGCTGTACCTGGACGCCCCCATCTCCGGCGGCGCCGCGCGCGCCGCGGCCGGTGAACTCACCATGATGACGTCGGGCTCCACCGAGGCGTACTCCCTGGCCGACCCGGTGCTCGAGGCCATGAGCAGCACCGTCTACCGCCTGGGAGAGCACGCCGGGCTCGGCTCGAAGGTCAAGATCGTCAACCAGCTTCTCGCGGGCGTGCACATCGCCGCCGCGGCCGAGGCGATGGCCCTCGGCATCAAGGCGGGCGTTCCGGCCGAGGCGCTCTACGAGGTCATCACGCACAGCGCCGGCAACTCCTGGATGTTCGAGAACCGCATGGCCCATGTGCTCGACGGTGACTACACGCCCCTCTCGGCCGTCGACATCTTCGTCAAGGACCTCGGGCTCGTGCTGGACGCCGCCCGGCCGGAACGGTTCCCGCTCCCCCTCGCCGCCACCGCCCACCAGATGTTCCTCCAGGCGTCGGCGTCCGGACTGGGGGCCGAGGACGACAGCGCGGTCATCAAGATCTTCCCGGGGGTCGACCTGCCCAAGCCGGTGGAGGCCTGACATGGGAATCCGTCTCGGATGCATCGCCGACGACTTCACCGGCGCCACGGACCTCGCCAACAACCTGGTGCGCGCGGGCATGCGCGTGGTTCAGCTGATCGACACACCACCGGCCGGCGTCGAGCAGGCGTTGGACGCGGACGCCGTGGTGATCGCCCTCAAGTCGCGGACCGTCCCGGCGGCCGACGCCGTCGAGGCGTCCCTGCGGGCACTCGCCTGGCTGCGGTCCATGGGCGCCGAGCAGATCTACTTCAAGTACTGCTCCACCTTCGACTCGACACCGGCCGGCAACATCGGGCCGGTGACCGAGGCCCTGATGGACGCTCTGGGCACCGGCTTCACGGTCGCGACGCCGGCGTTCCCCGACAACGGGCGCACGATCTTCAAGGGGCATCTCTTCGTCGGCGACGTGCTGCTCAGCGACAGCGGCATGCGCCACCACCCGCTCACCCCGATGACCGACTCCAATCTGGTCTCCGTCCTCGGCGCGCAGACCACGCGGGAGGTCGGCCTCGTCGACCACACGGCCGTCGCCGACGGTGTCGAGGCGATCCGGGCCCGCGTCGACGCCCTGCGGGAGGACGGCTTCGGGATCGCCATCGTCGACGCCGTCTCCAACGACGACCTGGTGCGCCTGGGCGCGGCGGTCCAGGGGTTCCCGCTGGTGACCGCAGGCTCGGGGCTGGCGATCGGCCTTCCCGCCAACTGGGGGTTCAAGCCGTCCCGCGCCGCCGCGGAGCTGCCGCCTCCCGCCGGTCACCGGGCCGTCGTCTCGGGCTCGGTCTCCACGGCCACCAACCGTCAGGTCCTCGAGTACCTGCGCACCGGCCGACCCGCCTTCAGCGTGGACCCGCTGCGTGTGGCGGCCGGCGAGGACGTGGTCGGGCAGGCCCTGGACTTTGCCGAGTCGCACCTGGACGACGGGCCCGTCCTCGTCTACTCCACCGAGTCCGCCGACACGGTCCGGACCGTGCAGGGCCGGCTCGGTGCCGCCGAGGCCGGTGAGCTCGTGGAGCGGACGCTGGCCCGCATCGCGCAGGGGCTCGTGGAGCGTGGCGTGCGCCGGCTCGTCGTCGCGGGAGGTGAGACCTCGGGGGCGGTCGTCCAGGCACTCGGCATCACCGGACTCCGGATCGGGCCGCAGATCGACCCCGGTGTGCCGTGGTGCGCGGCGGCTCTTCCCGATGGAGACACGCTCCACATCACGCTCAAGTCCGGCAACTTCGGCGGCCCCGACTTCTTCACCCGCTCCTTCGCGCTCCTGGACGAGGAGGCCGCATGAACCCGCAGCCGAGCACCAGCGCCGGGACAGCACACGACGAGGCGGTCGACCGGGCCCGCGACGAGATCGTCCGCGTGGGCACCAGCCTGTTCGCCCGGGGCTACGTCCATGCCAGCGCGGGCAACATCAGTGCCAAGGTCGGCGACCACCATCTGATCACGCCCACCGACGCCGCCCTGGGGTTCCTCGAACCCGGCCGCCTGGCGCTGGCCGACGCCCGGGGTGAGCAGATCGCGGGCGACCGTGCCAGCAAGACCCTGACGCTCCATCGGCGCATCTGTGCCGCCGACCCCACGGCCCGGTTCGTCGTCCACACCCACTCCACGCACCTGGTCGCGCTCACGCTGGCCGGTGTGTGGAGCGCCCAGGACGTGCTGCCGCCCATCACGCCGTACTACGTGATGAAGGTCGGGCATGTCCCGCTCGTCCCCTACCACCGGCCCGGCGACCCGCGCGTGGCCGACCTGGTGACCGCCCGCATCGCCGATCGCGCAGCGAGCCGTACGCCCATCAGGGCGGTGCTGCTGGACCGGCTGGGCCCCGTGGTCTGGGGCCCCGACGCGGCCACCGCTCTCGCCGTCCTCGAAGAACTCGAGGAGACGGCACGTCTCTGGCTCCTGACCGACCGTCGCCCCGAGCCGCTCCCCGATCACGCGCTCGATGAACTGAGGTCCACGTTCAACGCCGCGTGGTGAACCCCTTCTCCCTTGCCGGAGAATTCCCCTGAGCCGCTCAAAGGATCGCCATGTCCATGCCCATATCGGCGTCCCAAATCCCCGACGTCGCCCGTGAGAACGCCGTCTTCCGCAAGGTCGTACGACGTATCGTCCCCTTCCTCGTCCTCTGTTACGTCGTCTCCTATCTGGACCGGGTCAACGTCGGCTTCGCGAAGCTTCAGATGTCCGACGACCTCGGATTCAGCGAGGCGGCGTACGGCCTCGGCGCCGGCCTGTTCTTCATCGGCTACTTCCTCTTCGAGGTGCCGTCGAACCTGATGCTGCAGCGCGTCGGCGCCCGCACCTGGATCGCCCGGATCATGATCAGCTGGGGTCTGGTCTCGGCGTCGTTCGTGTTCGTCAGCAACGAGACGATGTTCTACGTCCTCAGGTTCCTCCTCGGCGCCGCGGAGGCGGGGTTCTACCCGGGGGTGATCCTTTACTGCACGTACTGGTTCCCGTCGCAGCGTCGTGCCCGGGTGATCGCGATGTTCATGTCCGCCATCCCGGTGGCCGGCATCTTCGGCAACCCGCTGTCCGGCTGGATCATGGACCGGTTCCAGGGTGTGCACGGCTGGCAGGGCTGGCAGTGGATGTTCCTGCTGGAGGCGATCCCCGCACTCCTGATCGGCGTGGCCACCCTGTTCTACCTCGACAACAGCGTGCGCGCCGCGAAGTGGCTCACCGACGAGGAGAAGGACATCGTCGAGCGGGCGATCGCCGAGGACGCGGCGCACCAGACGGTGCACGGCCGGGTCTGGGACGCCTTCCGCGAGCCGAAGGTGTGGCTGATGTGCCTCATCTACTTCTGCTTCGTGATGGGGCAGTACGCCCTGACCTTCTGGATGCCCACGTTCGTCGAGTCCACTGGCATCGAGGGCAACCTCGCGATCGGGGTACTCAGCGCGGTGCCGTTCCTGGCCGCACTCGTCACGATGAACCTGTTCGGGCGTTCGGCGGACAAGCGCCGCGAGCGCCGCTGGCACCTGGTCGTCCCGAGCCTCATGGGTGCCGTCGGCTTCTCGCTTGCGGCCGGCTGGGCCGGGTCCACCGCGCTGTCCCTGGCCGCGCTGTCCTTCGCCGCGGCCGGGGTGCTGACCTGCGCGCCGCTGTTCTGGTCACTCCCCACCGCGTTCCTCGGAGGCACCGCCGCCGCGGTCGGCCTCGCCGCGATCAACTCGGTGGGCAACCTCGCCGGCTTCGTCAGCCCCTACATGATCGGCGCGCTGAAGGACGCCACCGGCTCGACATCGCTCCCGATGTACGTCCTGGCGCTCAGCCTCGTCGTCGGCGCCGCCGCGGTCCTCACCACCGACAAGCAGACCGTCAACCGCTGACCGGTCCCTCCCGGTCCCCTCACAGGAGCCAGCATGCCGAGGTTCGCAGCGAACCTGTCCATGATGTATCCCGAGCACGACTTCCCCGACCGCTTCGCCGCGGCCTCGGCGGACGGCTTCACCGCCGTCGAATACCTCTTCCCCTACGCCTACGACAGCGCGGAGTTGCGGCGCCGGCTCGACGACAACGGCCTCGGGCAGGTGCTCTTCAACGCGCCTCCCGGCGCATGGGAGTCGGGAGAACGCGGGATCGCGGCGCTGCCCGGCCGCGAGGCGGAGCTTCGCTCCGGCATCGCCCGGGCTCTGGAGTACGCCGCCGCACTGGACTGCCCTCGGTTGCACGTGATGGCGGGTCTCGTGCCGCCGGACGTGACCCCGAAGGAGCTGGCCGAGCACCGCGACACCTACCTGGCCAACCTGGAGTGGGCGGCGGAGCGAGCCGCCGAGTCGGAGGTCGACATCCTGATCGAGCCGATCAACGGCCGCGACATGCCGGGCTACTTCCTGTCGAGGCAGGCGGAGGCCCACGCGGTGGTACGGGAGGTGGGCGCCCCGAATCTCAAGGTGCAACTCGACCTGTACCACTGCCAGATCGTCGAAGGCGATCTCACGACGACGCTGCGCCGCGACCTGCCGACCGGCCGGGTCGGTCATCTGCAGATCGCCGGCGTGCCGGATCGCCACGAGCCGGACGGCGGCGAGCTCGACGTCCGGCATCTGTTCGGCGTCGTCGACGACCTGGGCTTCGACGGATGGATCGGCTGCGAGTACATCCCCCGGGCCGGCACGAGCGAGGGCCTCGGCTGGCTGGACGACTACCGAGGAGACAGCGCATGAGGATCGTCATCACGGGCGGCTTCGGCTTTCTGGGACGCGAGATCACCGACACCCTGCTGAGGACCCGGACGCACGGTGGTTCGCCGATCGATCAACTGGTGCTCACCGACCGTTTCGTTCCGCCCGGGGCGGCCGAGGCGGCCGATCCTCTGGTGGAGATCGTGCGGGGTGACCTGGTCGAGTGTCTCGACGAGGTGTTCGCGGAGCCGGTGGACGTGCTGATCCACCTCGCCGCGGCCGTCTCGGCCGAGTGCGAGGCCGACTTCGACCTCGGGATGAGCGCCAACCTGGACACCACCCGCGCCCTCCTCGAAGCCGCCCGGGCCCAGTCGGCCGCCGGCGGGCCGACGCCGCGCCTGGTGTTCTCCAGCAGCGTCGCGGTCTACGGTTCCGACCCGGCGCTGCCGCTCCCGCCGGTGGTCAGCGAGTCGACCCTGCCCACTCCCCGGTCGAGCTACGGGATCCAGAAGCTCGTCTGCGAGCAACTGGTCGCGGACTACACGCGCCGGGGCTTCATCGACGGACGCGTCGCCCGGCTGATGACCGTGTCCGTACGTCCCGGCAAGCCGAACGCCGCCGCCTCCGGCTTCCTGTCGGGCATCGTCCGCGAGCCGCTCGCCGGCCTCCCCGCGATCTGCCCCGTACGCCCCGACCTGCGGGTGGCCCTGGCGTCGCCGCGGCGCACGGTCGGAGGGATCCTCCGCATCGCGGAAGCCGAGCGCGGCAGCGGGAGGGGCCGGCTCGACGGCGGACTGCCCGTCAACCTCCCCGCACTCACGGTCTCGGTCGCCGAGATGCTGGCCACGCTGCGGCGCGTGGCAGGCGACGCCGCGGCCGATCTGGTGACCATCGCGCCCGACCGTGACGTCGAGGCCGTCGTGGGCTCGTGGCCTTCCGTCTTCGACAACACGCGTGCCGCCGCGCTCGGCCTGGAGCCCGACCCGAGCTTCGAATCGGTGGTGCGGGACTACCTCGCCGACCACCCCGACGCGGTCCTGGTCAAGGCATAGCGGGAAGCGGAACGACGGGACCCGGACCTATAGACTGAAAACCATGTTTTCTAAGGTGAGCGGTCCCGTCCGGCTCGCAGATCAGGTCGCCGCGACCCTCTCGGAGGAGATCGAGTCGGGGCGGCTGGCCGAGGGCGACCGACTGCCGACAGAGGTCGAGCTGGTCAGACAGTTGGGCGTCAGCCGCACGGTGGTGCGCGAGGCACTGTCGCGGCTGCGCAACGCGGGCCTGATCGAACCGCGCCAGGGCATCGGCGTGTTCGTCCTGCCCCGGCGCACCCGCCCGCTCGACCTCGAGGCCGCCGACACCAAGGCGAAGGTGCTGCAGATCGTGGAGGTGCGCCGTGCCATGGAGGGTGAGGCGGCCCATCTCGCGGCCTCCCGGGCCACGCCCCTCGACCTGGCACGGATGCGTCAGGCCCTGGACGCGATCGACTCGGCGGTCGCGGCCGGCGGCGACGGCGTGGACGAAGATCTCGCCTTCCACCGGTCCATCGCCGAGTCGACCGGGAACACGGTGATGGTCTCGACCCTGCGGTACCTGGGCGATGTGTCGCGCAGCGGTATCCGCGTCACGCGTGCGAACGAGGCACGCCGGAACGACTTCATCGAAGCGGTCCGGGCGGAGCACCACGCCATCCTCGCCGCCATCGAGGCGCGCGACCCCGAGGCGGCACGCGGGGCCGCACGCCTCCACATGGATCACGCCGCCGCCCGCCTCCAGGACGCGGACGACGGATTCTGGACCGACGCCGAGGACATCGAGGTGGATCTCGACGCCGCACCCTGACGAGCCGGTACGACCGCCGTGGCCGGTCGGACGGCCGGTCCGGGTCAGGGGGATTCGCGGCCGGTGATGCCGCGGAGGATCTCCTCGGTGTGCTGTCCCAGCAGGGGCGGGGGCAGCAGGTACCGCGCGGGCGTCGCGCTCAGGGCGACGGGGTGTGCGACCTGACGGGAGATCCTGCCTCCTTCTGTGCCTGCGGCGTCGGCGGGCAGGTCGACGACGCCGGGCAGGCCGAGTTCGTGGGCGAAGCCGAACGCCTCGTCCAGGTTGTTGACCGGGCCGGCCGGTACTCCGGCGGCCAGCAGGACCGCCGACCAGTGGTCCGCGCCGCCGGTGCTCAGCAACCGGGTCAGGATCTCCCCCAGTTCGGTGCGGTGGGCGACCCGGTCGGCGTTGGTGCGGAATCGGTCGTCGAGAGGGAGACCGGGTTCGCCGAGGACCTCGGCGAGGACCGCGAACTGTTTGTCGTTGCCCACCGCGAGGGCGAGCGGACGGTCCCCGGTGGGGAAGGTCTCGTACGGGGCGATGCTCGGGTGCGCGTTGCCCATGCGGCCCGGGACCACACCGGCGACGGCGAACGCCGAGGCCTGGTTGACCATGCCCGACAGCAGGGAGCTGAGCAGGTTCACCTCCACGAGCTGCCCCTCGCCGGTGGCGTCCCGGTGCCGGAGGGCGGCGAGGATGCCGAGTGAGGCGTGCAGCCCGGTGATCACGTCCACGAGGGCCACACCTGCCTTCACCGGCTCCCCGTGTGCCTCCCCGGTCACGCTCATCAGGCCTCCGGCGGCCTGCACGAGCAGGTCGTATCCGGGGATCGCGGCGCCCGCGCCGCTGCCGAAGCCGCTGATCGAGCAGTAGATCAGCTCCGGGTGCCGCGCACGGAGCTCCTCGTGGCCGAGGCCCAGCCGCTCCATCGTGCCGGGCCGGAAGTTCTCCACGACGACGTCGCACTCGGCGACCAGGGACCGCGCCTGTTCGCGGCCGGCGTCCGTGGCCAGGTCCAGGACGACCGACCTCTTGTTCCGGTTCACGCTCAGGTAGTAGGTCGACGTACCGTCGTGGTCCGCCGGAGGCTGCCAGGCCCGGGTGTCGTCCCCGACGCCCGGCCGCTCGATCTTGATCACGTCGGCGCCCAGGTCGGCGAGGAGCATGGTGGCGTAGGGTCCCGCGAGAATCCGGGAGAAGTCGGCGATGCGCACGCCGCCCAGTGCGCTCCGTCCGTCCGGCATGTTGTCCTGGGCGCTCACGCACCCTCCTCTCTGATCGCGGGGCCCGGTCTTCATCACCGTCGGGCTGGGCACTCCGCGCACCCGGTGTATCACCCAATGACTACGATCGGACACCCGGCATGTCCCTGGTCGGCCGCTGGACGATGACGACGTGAACCTGCGGAGGATGAGATCACCATGACGAAAAGGGACGGCGCGATCGGCGCCCTCTTGCCGCGCGACATTCCGGCGCGGGACATCATCACTTTCGCCCGACGGGCGGAGGAACACGGCTTCGACGAGCTGTGGGTGGTGGAGGACCTCGGCTACCGGGGTGGGCTGGTGCAGGCGGCCACCGTCCTCGCCGCCACGACGCGGATCCGCGTCGGCGTCGGACTGCTGCCGGCCGCCGCCCGCAATGTCGCCTTCGCCGCGATGGAGATCGCGAGCCTCGTCCAACTGCATCCCGATCGCGTGGACATCGCCGTCGGCCACGGCATGCCCTCGTGGATGCGCAGCGTCGGAGCATGGCCCAAGAGTCCTCTCACGCTCCTGAGCGAGTACATCACCGTCCTGAAATCGGTACTGAGCGGCCGACCCGTGCACCACGACGGGCAGTACGTCCGCATCGACGGCACGCACCTGCACGAGAGCGCGACACCGGTCACGGCCCCCGACGTCCTGGCCGGCGTGCGCGGCCCCAAGTCCCTGGCCGTGTCCGGTGAGGTGGCCGACGGCACCCTCCTCGCGGAGCCGGTGACCCCCGCCTACGTACGAGAGGCCCTCAAGCACATCGCCCCGACCCGCCCGCACCGTCTGGTCGCCTACAACATCGCGGCGATCGACGAGGACCCCGCCGTCGCGCTGACAGCGGTCCGCCCCGCCCTCGAAGTGGTGGGAGAACCGGACTGGCGGCCCCACATCGCCCCGCTCCCCTTCTACGACGAACTCGTCGCCCTGCGCTCCCGCTGCGACAGCCCGCAGGACTTCGCCCGCGCCCTGCCGGACGACTGGGTGGGGCAACTCGCCGTGGCGGGCACACCGGGGCAGGCCCGGTCCAGGGTGACGGAGTTGTTCGACGCGGGCGTCACCAGCGCTGTCCTCACCCCGGTGGGCGACGACTACCTGGCGTCACTGGATTCGCTCGCGGCGATCCTGTGAGCAGTCCACCGACACGCGTGAAAGAGCAAGTTTCTTGATGGACCCGGCCACGCGCCGCCGCCGAGCGGCGCTGTTCCTCTTCTTCCTCATACCCGGACTGTCGATCTCCTCGTGGGTGACCCGGACGCCCGACATCCGGGATCAACTCGACGTCTCGACGGCCCAGATGGGCATCGTCCTGTTCGGGCTGTCCGTCGGCTCCATGATCGGCATTCTCAGTTCCGGAACACTCGTGGCCAGGTTCGGCACCCGGCCCGTCATGGGCGTCGCGACGCTGCTGATCATTCTGAGCATGGCGGTGATCGGCGGCGGGACGATGCTCTCCTCCGCCCCCGCGACCACCGCCGGGCTGTTCCTCTTCGGGGCCGGTATGGGCGGTGGGGAGGTGGCGATCAACATCGACGGTGCCGACGTCGAGCGGATCACGGGGCGGACGGTACTGCCCACGCTCCATGGGTTCTTCAGCCTGGGCACTGTCGTGGGGGCCGCGTTCGGCATTCTGTGCACCGCTGTCTCCTGGCCGGTGCAGTGGCATCTGGCCGGCATGGCCGCCGTCACGGCGGTCATGTTCGCCCATGCCTTCCGAGCCATTCCCCACGCGGTCGGCAAGACCCGGGACCGCGGCGGCTCGCGGCCCGACGCCGCGCCGGCCGAGGTGCGGGTCTGGAAGGACCCGCGGCTGCTGCTGATCGGCGGCGTCATCCTGGCGATGGCGCTGGCCGAGGGTTCGGCCAACGACTGGCTGCCCCTGCTCATGGTCGACGGCCACGGCGTGGACCCCGCCCTGGGGTCGGCCGTCTACACGGGCTTCGCCGCCGCCATGACCATCGGCCGCTTCGCCGGAGGACTCC
Organism: Streptomyces sp. NPDC056948; assembly: GCF_042674225.1. Taxonomy (NCBI): domain Bacteria; kingdom Bacillati; phylum Actinomycetota; class Actinomycetes; order Kitasatosporales; family Streptomycetaceae; genus Streptomyces; species Streptomyces sp. NPDC056948. Next base: position 16,593 of record NZ_JBHUQX010000032.1, on the reverse strand, counting down.
TCATCGACCGCCTCGGCCGCGCCCCCGTCGTCCGGGCCAGCGCGGTGTGCGCGACCCTGGGAATCGCCGTCGTCGTCTTCGCCGACTCGGCCGTCCTCGCGGGGGCCGCCGTTCTTCTCTGGGGCCTGGGAGCCTCGCTCGGCTTCCCGGTCACCCTCTCGGCGGCCGGTGACTCCGGGCCCGACTCGGCCGCGCGTGTCAGCCTCGTGGCGATGATCGGCTATGTCGCGTTCCTCGTCGGGCCCCCGTGTCTCGGCTTCCTCGGCGAGCACTACGGGCTGCGCGTCGCCATGATCGTCGTCCTCGCCTTCACCGCCGTGGCGATCGTCCTCGCTCCCGCCGTCGGCAAGCGCTCCGCCACGGCCTCACCGGCCACCGAGTCGGCAACCCGGCCGTGAGGGAGTGAAGGCAGAGGCCCTCACCGGTCCTGAGACAGGGAGACGAGTTCCGCGAAGAGTCCTCCGGCGTTCGCCAACTCCTCGTACGTGCCCTGTTCGATGACACGTCCCTGGTCCATGACGAGGATGCGGTCGGCGAGCTTGGTGTTCTCGAGTTGGTGGGTGACGACGATCGTCATGCGCTCGGCGGCGATGCGCTTGATCTCCAGGAAGATGGCGTGCTCACCGCGGGCGTCCATCTGCGACGTCGGTTCGTCCAGGATCAGCAGCGGGGTCCGCCTGTAGAGCACCCGGCCGCACGCGAGGCGCTGCCACTGCCCACCGGACAACTCGGCACCGCCCCACAGCTCTTTGGCGAGAAGGGTGTCGAGCCGCCGAGGGAGTTTCTCGATCGCCTCGCGCATGCCGACGGCGTCGACGACATCCCACACCGGTCCGTCGTCGTTCGTCCGTGGCTGGCCGAGGGTGATGTTCTCGCGGGCGCGCAAGGGCCAGCAGGCGAAGTTCTGGGGGACGAGCGCGGTGCGGTTCCACACGGCGTCGGGATCGGCCTGGGCGAGGTCGATGTCGTCCCACAGGACGCGGCCCTTGTCGGCGAGCAGGATGCCGGTGATGAGCTTGGTCAGGGTGGACTTGCCCGAGCCGTTCTCGCCGACGACGGCCAGGATCTCGCCTCGGCGCAGCGTGAGCGACACGCCCGCGACGGCGGGCTCCTCCTTGCCCGGGTACCGGAACACGACCTCGTCGAGGCGGATCTGATCCACGCGTTCCGGGACGGCCGATGCCCCGCGCCTGGGGGCGCGTTCCTGTGCCATGTCGAGGAAGGAGCGCATGTCGGCGAGGTAGAGCGAGGTGTGGAACAGGGCGGCGCCGTGGATGACGAACTGGGACAGGGCGGCCAGTGTGGTCTGGACGGCGATCACAGCGGTGGCCGCGACGGGCAGGGCGATACGGCCGGTGGCGGCCAGCCAGGCGAGGGTGGACCAGGTGCACAGCAGGAAGGTCCCGCCCAGGGCGCCGGCGCCCAGGGAGATGCGCAGCATGCGCGGCGCGGCGGTCAGGGTGCGCTGGTCGATCCGGTCGGACAGGGCGCGGTACCAGTAGGTGAGGTAGCCGGTCATGCCGTTGGCGCGGACCTCGTCGCCGAAGCGGGAGTAGGTGGCCCACCAGCGCATCATGGAGCGCACGTTGCGGTCGCCGAGGTTGAGGTAGTGGGTCTCGTAGTCGACGCGTGCGGACAGGACGGCTCCGGCGCCGGCCGGGAGAACGGCCAGCAGGAGCAGGGGAAGCAGCAGCGGGTGCAGTGTCGTGACCACGCCGCTCGCGGCGATCATGCGGATCAGGGCGGACATGAAGCTCGGCGTCCTGGACCATCAGCCGGGTGCGGGTGACCCCGATCTCGGCGGCCTCCTGCCGGTCGGCGAACCCGTCCTCGCCGTAGGCGCTCGACTCCACTCGGCACACCGCGGTCACGAGCGCGATGTCCGCCTCGGTCATCAGCAGCGGGGTGATCCTTCCGTCGGCGTACGAGGACAGGGCGCTGCTGACGCGACCGATGGCGGCGGCCGCCGTCACGACGATCAGGGCGGGCAGCGCGGCGTGCAGGCGTTCGGGCACGGTACCGGTGCCGAGGATGTGGGTCATCGCCTGTGCGGTGAAGGCCAGGACGACGGCGGCCGCGGTGCCGGTCAGCAACTGGCAGGCGAGGAGCAGAACAACGCCGGGCCTGTCGACGGCCCATGCCATCCGAGCGGTGTGGACGAGCACGGAGGGCAGCCGCCGGCACATCGCGCCGAAACCGGCGTCTGCCAGCGGGTTCTTGCCGAACTTGCCCTCGAAGCTGATGGTGGCCGGCGGTGGAGGAGGCGGCGTCTTCGCGTTGTCGGTCGAGGTGTCAGTCACAGTCACCTGCATCCCTCCTCAGGGTCGATGCCGCGCCTGGGTGGCTCGGCGGTGCACGGCATAACGACCCGGCAGGGGATTCGAACGCGAGCGATTCCGGACGCGTGCGGTCCCGGACATGGCAAGGGCTCGGGCGCGTGAACGCCGCGTTGAAGCCGCCGGCGGGCGGCCTGGATTGTCCGAAACACCGATGTCTGAAACGCGAGTGACGGATGAGGTTCAGGGCTTCCCGCCGCGTGTCTCCGGGCTCCATCGCGCGGATCAGCGAAGCGCGTCGACCGCGTACAGGGCGCCGAGCGCCGTCGCCAGGGTGCCGAGGGCGAGGCGGAGGAGGGGCTCGGGCAGGCGCGGCTGGAGGCGGGCTCCGAGGTAGCCGCCGATGAGACCGCCGAGGCCGCAGGACAGGCCGAGGAACCAGTCGGGGGCGATGCTGCCGCTGTGGGCCAGGGACAGCAAGGCGTAGGTGGCGGCGCCGATCACCGAGGTGGCGAAGGTGGAGGCGAGCGCGGCCGGGGCGACCTTGGAGACGGGGACACCGCGCCCGACCAGGACGGGGCCGAGGATCGAGCCGCCGCCGATGCCGTAGATGCCGCCCACCACGCCGACCGCGAGGGCCAAGCCGGTGACCGTCCGGGGCGCGGGCTCGGGGCGCCGGGTCTTGGGGGGTGCGGGGCGCAGGGTCCGGGCGACGAGCCAGATGCCGAGCGGCAGCATCAGCGCGGCGACCAGGAGGCGAAAGACGCCCGGGCCCGGAAGGGCGAACACCCGGATGACCGCCCCGAGGACGACCCCGGGCAGGGTGCCCAGCACCAAGCGGCGGACGAGAGGTCCCGCCAGGGCGCCGTCGCGTCGGTAGCGCAGCAGGGCGCCGGGGCCCGCCACCACGTTGTAGAGCAGGTTCGTGGGCGTGACAGCCGGGTTGGGCACGGCGAAGAGGCTGAGCTGCACCGGGAGCAGGAACACCGCCCCGGAGACGCCGACCGGCGCGGTCACCACGGCTATCAGCATCCCGACCGCGAGGCCGGCCGCCCCCAGTTCCCACCCCACCCGATGCCCCCACGCTGCCTGTTCCGCTCGGCTTTCCGGCGACAGCGTAGATCGCGACCTCTCCGCCGCCCGGTTCCAGGGCGCTGAAACCATCGTGAAACCGCGCTGAATGCGCCCTGCCGCACGCTCTGCGGCATGACCTCGACGACATCGCACACTCTCGCCATCGCGGCCAAGGGGCTGCGCAAGGCCTACGGGGACAAGACGGTCCTCGACGGCATCGATCTGGCGGTACCGGCCGGCACGGTCTTCTCCCTGCTCGGTCCGAACGGTGCCGGCAAGACCACCGCCGTCAAGATCCTCTCCACCCTCATCACCGCCGACGCCGGCGAGCTGCACGTCGGCGGACACGACCTGGCCGCCGACCCGCAGGCCGTACGGGCCGGGATCGGTGTCACCGGGCAGTTCTCCGCCGTCGACGGCCTGATCACCGGCGAGGAGAACATGCTCCTCATGGCGGACCTGCACCACCTGCCCAGGCGGGAGGGGCGACGGGTGGCCGCCGAACTGCTGGAACGCTTCGACCTCACCGACGCCGCGAAGAAGCCCGCCTCCACCTACTCCGGCGGCATGAAACGCCGCCTCGACCTCGCCATGACCCTGGTCGGCAACCCGCGGATCATCTTCCTCGACGAGCCCACCACCGGCCTCGACCCCCGCTCCCGTCACAACATGTGGAGCATCATCCGCGAGCTGGTCTCCGACGGGGCGACCGTCTTCCTCACCACCCAGTACCTGGAAGAAGCCGACGAACTCGCCGACCGCATCGCCGTGCTGAACGACGGCACGATCGCCGCCGAGGGCAGCGCCGAGGAACTCAAACGCCTCATCCCCGGCGGGCATGTCCGGCTGCGCTTCACCGACCCGGACGCCTACCGGTCGGCCGCCTCCGCCCTGCGCGAGGTCACCCGCGACGACGAAGCCCTCGCACTGCAGATCCCCAGCGACGGCAGCCAGCGCGAACTGCGCTCCATCCTCGACTGGCTCGACACCGCCGGTGTCGAGGCCGACGAGCTCACCGTGCACACCCCCGACCTCGACGACGTGTTCTTCGCCCTGACCAGCACCACCACCGTCCCCAGTCAGCTCAGCCAGTCCAAGGAGAACGTCCGATGAGTTCCCTCGCCCTCGCCGTGCGCGACTCGTCCACGATGCTGCGCCGCAACCTGCTGCACGCCCGCCGCTATCCGTCGATGACGCTGAACCTGCTGCTCACGCCGATCATGCTGCTCCTGCTCTTCGTCTACGTCTTCGGCGGCGTGATGAGCGCGGGCATCGGCGGCAGCGGCGCCGACCGCTCCGACTACATCGCCTACATCGTCCCGGGCCTGCTGATGATGACCATCGGCAGCACCGTGATCGGGGCCGCGATCGCCGTCTCCATGGACATGACCGAGGGTCTCATCGCCCGCTTCCGCACGATGGCGATCTACCGGGGCTCCCTGCTCATCGGGCACGTCGTCGGCAGCGTGCTGCAGGTGATGGCCAGCCTGATCCTCGTCGGTGCCGTCGCCGTGGCCATCGGCTTCCGCTCCACGGACGCCACGCTCCTGGAATGGATCGCGGCGGTGGGACTGCTCGCCCTGTTCTCCCTCGCCCTCACCTGGATCGCGGTCGGCATGGGCATGGCCAGCCCGAACCCCGAGGCGGCCAGCAACATGGCCATGCCGCTGATCCTTCTCCCGCTCATCTCCAGCGCCTTCATCCCGGCCGACACCATGCCGGGCTGGTTCCAGCCGATCGCCGAGTACCAGCCCTTCACCCCCGCCATCGAAACCCTGCGCGGTCTGCTCCTCGGTACCGAGATCGGCAACAACGGCTGGATCGCCGTCGCCTGGTGCGTCGGCCTCAGCGCGCTCGGCTACCGCTGGTCGACGGCACAGTTCAACCGCGACCCGAAGTAGCGGCAACCGACATGACGGCGCGGGCCGCATCCCGCAACTCATTCCGCTCCAGGGCGGCGTACTCCGACACCGCGTCGGCGTAGGCCGCCGTGTCGGCGTTCTCGGCCGCCCGCCGGGCCCGGGCCGCCGACATCGTCGGCTGGAAGTCGCGCAGCACCCGCAGCCGTTCGGCCAGCGCGATCATCCGTACGGCCGAGGCGTCGCCGGAAGCCAGCCCCGCCATGCCGAGGGCGTGCAGCGCCGTCCCGTACCGAAGCTCCATGGGCGAGCCGGCCGGACCGTCGAGCATGGTCCGCAGCTCCTGGCGAAGCCGGTCGACCACGTCCGCGACCGGCTCGAGACGGCCGACGTGCGCGTGCGCCGTCACCGCCGCCGACCGGATCTGCAGCACCCACCGGTCGAGGAAGGGATCGCCGCCGTCCACCGGGCCGACCTCGGCCATCCCCTCCACGGCGCTGCGCCACAGACCGAGCCCGACCTCCGTCAGCCCGCGTGCGAGCGCGATCTCGGCGCGCGCGCCGAGGCCGGGGCTGTGGAAGTCCTCCTGCAGCGGGGCGTTGTGGCCCTCCGCCTGCCGCAGCCAGTACTCGGCCTCGTCGGGGTCGCCGCGGTGCAGGCAGGCGAGGACGAGGCCACCGCGTACGCCGATGGAGTCGTGCTCGTCGCCGAGCCGCGGCAGCGCCTCAAGCGCCGCCTGGAGATGCTCGTACGCGGCCTCGCCCTGCTCCGTCCTCAGGCACAGCTCGCCCAGCCGGGCGTGGCCTATGACCTGTAGGAACGGGTTGTCGACCGGCGCGAGTGCGGCGATGACCCGCCGCGCCGAGGCGTGCGCGCCATCGATGTCGTGCTCGTACTCCCAGACGTAGGTGGCGACGCACTCGGCGATGCCGGCGAGCAGCGGCTGCTCGCTGTCGCAGAGCTCGCGCAGCACCGCGTAGTCGGGCGGCCGCATCTCGGGGACCGCGCCCAGCACGATCGCGATGGCGCGCACCAGGGTGTCCGGCGGGGCCGGGGGCAGCCGCCGGAGGGTGACGAGCTGGCGTACGACGTGCGGGCCGTAGCCCATGAACAGGGTCGCCGTGGACAACACCGCGGCGGCGCGGGCGACTTCGACGTACTCGGGCTCGGGGTAGTAGTGCGACAGGGGCGGACCGGTGTCCGCGGCGAGGGTGGTGAGGCGGGTGAAGTTGGAGCCGGTGGACCACAGGGCGGTCAGGACCGCGGTGAGGGCGGCGATGGCGGGGCCGTCCGTACGGGCCAGGGCGTGCCGCAGGGCAAGCACGAGGTTGTCCTGCTCGGCCCTGACCAGCTCCCAGGCGGACAGCGGTCCCGAGCCGAAGAACCAGTCGTGGTGCGCGACCCCGAAGTCCCGCGCCCAGTCGAGGAACCGGTCGACGGCCTCCTCGTCCTCGCCCGCCTCCGTGCGCCGGGTCGCGCTGAACTCCCGTACGGTCTCCAGCATCCGGAACCGCACACCGGCCGGGGTGTCGGCGACGGTGAGCAGTGACTGGTCGGCCAGCTGCTCCAGCAGGAACAGCGCGTCCTCGTCCTCGCCCAGGACCTGTTCCGCCGCCTCGCCGGTGAAGCCGCCGGGAAAGACGGACAGCAGGCGCAGCGCCGCTCTGGCCTCCTCGTCGAGGAGGTTCCAGCTCCAGTCCACGACGGCGTGCAGGGTGCGGTGACGTTCCGGCGCGTCCCGCGCCCCGCCGCGCAGCAGCGCGAACCGGTCGCCGAGGCGGCGGGCGATCTCCGGCACCGACAGCACCCGTACCCGCGCCGCGGCCAGTTCCACGGCGAGCGGCAGCCCGTCGAGGTGACGGCACAGCTCGGCCACGGCGTCCGGCGGCAGCTCGACGCCGGACCTGGCGGCCCTGGCTCGCTGGGTGAACAGCTCGACGGAGGTGGCGAGCCCGAGCTCCGGCAGCGCGTACACCGCCTCCGACGTCAGGCCGAGGGGGGCCCGGCTGGTGGCGAGCACCCGCAGGTCCTTCGAGGACGAGACGAGGGCGCGTACGAGGCCGGCGGCGCCGGCGATGACCTGCTCGCAGTTGTCGAGCACCAGCAGGGCGGGCCCCGAACCGAGCACGCCGAGGATGCCGGACACGGGGTCGTGGCCGGTACCAGGGCCGGGCAGCCTCTCGCCCGCCCCGAGCGCGGAGGCCACCTCGGCGGCCACGTCCGCGTCCTCGGTGACACCGGCGAGCGGCACGAAGTACACCACGCGCTGCTCGGCCCGGCGGCTGACGGCGTGCGCGAGCCGGGTCTTGCCGAGGCCGCCGGGGCCGACGACGGTGACGGCGCGGGAGGCGCGCAGCAGCCGCTCCACCGCCGCGATGGCCTCGTCCCGGCCGAGGAGCGGGTTCGGCTCGTGCGGCACGCCGTGCCGGACCGCGGGCGCCTCGCCGCGCAGCAGCTCCCGCTGTACGGCCTTGAGCCCGGCGCCGGGATCCGTGCCCAGCTCGTCGCGCAGCTCGCGGCGGTAGGCCTCGTACCGCGTCAGCGCGGCGGACGGGCCGGACGTCGCGGCCTCGCCGCGCAGCAGTTCGGCGAGCACTTCCTCGTCGCGCGGATGGTCCGCGGCGGCCACGGCCAGCGGTCCGGCCGCCTCCGCGTGCCGTCCGAGGCGGGCGAGGGCGAGGGCCCGCGCGCGGACGAGCGCGCCGCGGAAGGGGGCGCGCTCGGTGCGCAGCGCGGTCAGGGGGTCGTCGGTGGCCTCGGTCTCGGCAGGGGTGCCCTCCCAGAGAGCGAGCCCGGCGTCGGCGGCCGCCAGCGACCCGGCATGGTCCCCGGCCCTGCCCCGGTCCGAGCTCGCGGCGGCGTGCAGCAGCAGGGCGGAGCTGTCGACCTGGTCCTCGGCGAGGGCGAGCCGGTATCCGGTCGGCGTGCTGGCGATGACGTCGGCGCCCAGTTGCGCCCGTGCCCTGGACACAAGGACCTGCAGCGCCTTTCCCGGCCGCTCCGGCAGCTCGTCCGGCCACAGCCCTGCCACGAGCCGCTCGGTGCTGCAGCCCGTGCGCAACTCGCCCGCGAGCAGCGCGAGGAGGCCCCGGAGCCGAGGCGCGGTGACCTCCTGTCCGCGGTAGGCGACACGCGGCAGCAGGGTCAGGTCGGTGGTCATCCGTGCAGATTAGCCAAGGCCCGGCCGCCGGAACTCGCGGCCTTGACGGCGCGGTGGCGCGCTACGCCGCCCGCTCCGTCGCGCAGGAGGCGAGCAGGGCGCGTACGGCCTGGACCGCGGCCCCGGTCAGGGAGGGGTCGGAGCCTCGTCGGGCGAGGGCGCTGAGCCGGACCGGCGGGACCGCGGGCAGGCCCCGGTACGGGACGAGCCCGTCGGGGTTCTGCCCGCCGGGGACGGCGAGCAGTGCGGCGCCGAGCCCGGCGCGGGCCGCGTCCAGGACGCCCGCGAGGTATCCGGCCTCGGCGACCACCGTGGCCGGCATCCGGCGGGCGGCCAGTTCCGTGAGGGCGCGACGGCGGATGACGCACGGCGCGTTGACGGCGACCAGGGGCAGTTGCCCGGTGGCGGGCGGCTGCCAGCCCGGGGCGGCGTACCAGCGCAGTGGGAGATCTCCGACGGAGGTGCCCTCGGTGGTGGTCGCTTCGGTGACGTAGACGGCCAGGTCGAGCTCACCGCGTCCGACCGCCTCGGTCAGCCGCGCCGAACGGTCGATCCGCACCCGCACCTCGGCATCCGGCCGGACCTCGCGGACGGCGTCGGTGAGCGCCGGGAGGATCTGGTCGGCGCCGTGTTCGGTGGCACCGATGACGACGGTCGCGGCTGCTGCCCCTTCCTCGCCCAGGAGGCGCTGGACGGCGGCGTCGTGCGCCCCGAGGATCAGCCTTGCCTCTTCGAGCAGTTGGGCGCCGAGGGCGGTGAACCGGGTCTTGCGGCCGTCGCGTTCCACCACGGGATGCCCGAGGGCCTTCTCCAGGCGTCGTACGTGCTGGCTGACCGCGGACTGGCTGAGCGCGAGTTCCGCGGCAGCCCGGTGGAAGCCGCCGTAGTCGGCGACGGCGATGAGGCTGCGCAGTGCCACGATGTCCAGAACCGGCCGCATGGCCGCAGGCTAGCACCCATCGATGACGAATCCTGATCGGTTTTGATGGCGAATCGTCGTTGGACGTCGGTCTCTTGCCTCGTGCATGCTGAGCGCATGCTGCGTTCAGCCCTCGTGACGGCCCGCCGGCCGCGCGCCCACCGCATCGGACCCTGGCCGTCGGCCACCGGGTCGGCGGCGCGCTGCGGCGCGGGTGCCTGGCTGACCCAGCGGCGCGTGGTCGACTTCGGCCGCAGCGGCGCCATGCGCTGTCGCTGACCCTTTTCGCCCCTCGAGCGCGCCCCCTTCGAGCGCACCCCGCTTCGCCGCTCGCGCGATGCCGCGTACGCCGCGCGGGCTCCGCACCGCCGTGCGCCGCTTCTCCCCTCCTCCCTGCCCGCCGCACCGCCATGCCCTGCCCGGGCGTCGCCGCTGTCGATGAATCGAGTTGCCATGAGCTCTTCTCAGTCTGTCCACTCCTGGGACGAACCCGAAGGAATCGCCCCGCGCGGCACCCTCGTCGTCCTCCCCGGCCGAGGTGAACACGGCGGTGTGTACGAGCGGTTCGGCCGCCGTATCGCCGCCGACGGGTACCGCGTACGGGCCCTGGGGGACGCCTCCCTGGACCCGGTGGCCGTCATCGACGCCGCGGCCAAGCTGCTGCGCGACGAGACGCTGCCCGGCCCGCGGGTGCTGGTCGGCTCCGACACCGGCGCGTCGTACGCCGCGACGTCGGCCGCCCGCGACATCCCCGGCCTGGACGCACTGATCCTCGCCGGCCTGCCGACCGGTATCGACACGGGCATCACGGTGCCTGACTGGGAAGGCGAACTGGAGCAGCGCACCGCCTGCCCCACGCACCGGGGCCGGCTGACCGCCGACACCGCCTTCCGGCGTGGTGCCCTGGAGGCCCCCGCGGCACAGGAACTGCCCGCGCTGGACCGGATCTCCCTCCCGGTGCTCGGTCTGCACGGCGCCGACGACGGCGTCAGCCCCCTCGAAGAGGCCCGTCGCGTCTACAGCGCGCTCCCGGAAGCGGAGCTGGTGAGCCTGGCCGGGACCCGGCACGACGTCCTCAACGACGTCACCCACCGCACCGCCGCCGCCACCGTCGTGCTCTTCCTCGAGCGGCTGCGGCTCTCCCCCGGCCTGGCGCCCATCGCCGTCGCCGAGGACATCGCATGACCGCGTTCGAGACCCGCCCCGTGCTGACCGGCGCCGTCGAACTCGATCTCCTGCTGCGCAGCGGTGATCCGGCCCCCGTCGTCCTCGACGTGCGGTGGCGGCTCGGTGATCCGCACGGCCGCGAGCACTACCTCAAGGAGCACATCCCCGGCGCCCTCTACGTCGACCTCGACACCGAGCTCGCCGCTCCCGCGACACCGGAGGGCGGCCGCCATCCGCTGCCGGACCCGGCGTCGCTGCAGGCCGCGGCGCGCCGCTGGGGGCTGAGCGCAGGCCGTCCGGTGGTGGTCTACGACGACAACGGCAACACCGCGGCCGCCCGCGCCTGGTGGCTGCTGCGCTGGGCCGGGGTCGAGCAGGTGCTCCTGCTGGACGGGGCCCTGGACGCCTGGCGTGCGGCGGGGCTGCCGACGGCGAGCGGCGAGCCGGAGACGCCGGCACCCGGCGACATCGTGCTCAGCCCGGGGCAGTTGCCCGTCCTGGACGCGGACACGGCGGCCGAAGTCGCCCGTGGCGGCGTGCTGCTGGACGCACGGGCCGCCGAGCGGTACCGGGGAGAGGCCGAGCCGGTCGATCCGCGCGCCGGACACATCCCCGGCGCCCGCTCCGCCCCGACCGGCGACAACCTGGCGGCGGACGGCAGCTTCCGTCCCGTCGAGGACCTCGCGCTGCGCTTCACGAAGCTGGGCGCCGACGACGCGACCGAGGTCGGTGTCTACTGCGGCTCCGGCGTCACGGCCGCCCACACCATCGCGGCCCTGGCCCACGCCGGCATCCCGGCCGCCCTCTACGCCGGCTCCTGGTCCGCCTGGTCCGCCGACCCCGCACGCCCCGCAGCACAGGGAGAACAGCCGGGCTGACCCCCTGCTCCCCGTCCCCTTCCGAGAGGCCCCTCATGCCCTCCCCGCACTCCGCGGTGTCCGAACCCTCCTTGCCCACACACGGATCCGCACCACCGACACCCGCCGCGCAAGAAGCCGCGGCGCCCACCGGACCGGCGAAGCCGCTCCGCCCCACCGCCACGAAGACCGCCCGCCCCGGCACCGCGCGCAAGCGGTCCCGCTTCCGTGTTCCGCGTGGCGTGCGCCGGGCCTCCGGGCCCCTGGGTTTGGTGCTGGTCTGGTTCCTGGCGAGCTCTACGGGCGTACTGCCCGAGTCCGTGCTGGCCTCCCCCGTGGACGTCGTCCGGCGGGCCGGCGACCTGATCGGCACCGGTGAACTGCCGCAGGCCATCGCCGCGTCCGGTCGCCGCGCCGCGACCGGGTTCCTCATCGGTGCGACCGTCGCGCTCGCGCTGTCGCTCACCGCAGGGCTGTTCCGGCTGGGCGAGGACGTCATCGACGCGTCGATGGGCATGTTCCGGGCCATTCCGTGGGTGGGTCTGATCCCGCTGTTCATCGTCTGGTTCGGCATCGACGAGACCCCGAAGATCGCGCTGGTCGCGCTCGGCGTCACCTACCCGCTGTACTTCAACATCTACGGCGGCATCCGCTCGGCCGACGCCCAGCTCATCGAGGCCGGGCGGATGGCGGGGCTCGGCCGAATCGGTCTGGTCCGGTACGTGATCCTGCCGTCCGCGCTGCCCGGCGCCCTGGTCGGCCTGCGCTACGCGCTGTCCACCGCCTGGCTTGCGCTGGTCTTCGCCGAGCAGGTCAACGCGGACGCCGGCATCGGCTATCTGATGAGCAACGCCCAGCAGTACTTCCAGACCGACGTCATCGTCCTGTGCCTGGCCGTCTACGCGGTGCTGGGGCTGCTGTGCGACTTCGCCGTGCGGCTGCTGTCGCGGCGGCTGCTGGCCTGGCGGGCCTCGTTCGACGGCGAAGGAGCGTGAGGGAGCGATGAGCACGACTGTGAGCACTCAGGTGGAGGTACGCGGCCTGAGCCGCGCCTTCGACGACAAGACCGTCATCGACGATCTCGATCTCACCATCCGTCAGGGCGAGTTCGTCGCCCTGCTCGGGCACAGCGGCTGCGGGAAGTCGACCCTGCTGAAGATCCTCGCCGGGCTGGACAGCGAGACCGAGGGCGAGGTGACCGTGCCCGAGCGCCGCTCGGTGGCCTTCCAGTCGCCGCGGCTGATGCCCTGGCTACGGGTGTGGCGCAACGTGGTGCTCGGCCTGCCCCGCTCCAAGGACCGGTCGCTCGCCGAGCGCTATCTGGCCGAGGTCGGCATCGAGGAGTACGCGGGCCGCTGGCCCAAGACCCTCTCCGGCGGCCAGGCGCAGCGCGTGTCGCTGGCACGGGCGCTGGTCCGCGAGCCCGAACTGCTTCTGCTCGACGAGCCGTTCGGCGCCCTGGACGCCCTCACCCGCGGCCGGGCGCAGCGGCTGGTGGCCGACCTGTGGCAGCGGCACGGCTGCACGGTGCTGCTGGTCACCCACGACGTGGAGGAGGCACTGCTGCTCGCCGACCGGGTCCTGGTGATGGACGGCGGGCGGATCGCCTACGAGGCCGAGGTCGGCCTGAGGCGGCCCCGCGAGCTCGGTTCCCCCGACTTCGTACGGCTGCGCGGCGAACTGCTGCGGCGGCTCGGCGTCCACGACGCCTCGGCGCCTCGCGAAGAGGCCACGACAGAAACGGCACCCACCTCATGACCCGCACGACCACGCGCCGCACCCTCGGCGCCGCGCTCTCCCTGACCGCCCTGCTCGCCACCACCGCCTGCGGCGGGAACAGTGAGGCCGCGTCCGACGGGAGCGGCTCACAGACGCTCACCATCGGCGACCAGGCCAAGAACCTCCAGACCCTGTTCAACGCCTCCGGCGCTCTCAAGGGGGCGTCGTACAAGGTCAAGTGGGCCGAGTTCGAGGGGGCCGCGCCGCTCTTCCAAGCCGTGCAGGCCGGGGCCGCCGACACCTCCTACGCCGCCGACCTGCCCACGCTCCAAGCGCTGTCCGGGGGTGTGCCGGTGAAGGCGGTGGGCGCGCTGCGCAACGACGGCACGCACACCGGGATCGTGGTGCGCGGGAACTCGTCGGTGAAGAGCGTCAAGGACCTCAAGGGCAAGAAGGTCGTGGTCTCCTCGGCCAAGGGGTCCATCGCCGAGTACCTGCTCGCGCACGTACTGGAGCAGGCCGGGCTGAAGTACTCCGACGTCAAGGTGCAGTACCTGCTGCCGACGGATGCCCAGGCCGCGTTCACCTCCGGCAAGATCGAGGCCTGGGCGACCTTCGGGGTCTACAAGGCCGTCGCCGAGCAGCAGGGCGGCCGCCTCCTGGTCAACGGTGCCGACGGGCGGGTGAGCGGCTACGGCTTCATCGGCGCCTCCGAGAAGGCCCTCGCCGACCAGGGCAAGAAGGCCGCCATCGCCGACTACCTGCGCCGCCTGGACAAGGCCCTGGCCTGGTCGCGCAAGCACCCGGACGACTACGCCAAGGCGATCCAGCAGAACAACGGGGCCTCCCCCGCGATCGCGAAGACACTGGTGAGCCAGTCCAACGGCGAGCTGCTGCCGGTGAATTCGCAAGTCGTCGAGTCCGTCCAGAAGGTCGGCGACACCATGCACGGCATCGGTGTCCTCACCCCGAACCCGACCGTCGCCGACCACGTCGACGCCAGCCTCGTCAAGGAGTGAGCCCCGTCATGCCCGTCGAGTTCATCAGCGCCGTCCACCCCAACCCCGCCACCGAGGGCGACCCCACCTCGGGCTCGGGCATCGACGTCGACTACGCCCGCCGCTACGCCCGCGCCCTGGACGACGGCGGCTTCGACTACACCCTCGTCACCTACCACTCGGCCTCGCCCGACGCGCTGCAACTGGCGCAGTTCGTGGCGAACCACACCGAGCGCATCAAGCCCGTCCTCGCCCACCGCCCCGGCGTGATCTTCCCGACCCACGCGGCCCGGGCCCTGGCCACCCTGGACCGGATCAGCAAGGGCCGGCTGGCGGTGCACATCATCTCCGGCGGCAACGACGAGGAGCAGCGCCGCGAGGGCGACTACCTGAGCAAGGGCGAGCGGTACGCGCGCTCCGACGAGTACATCCGGATCCTGCGCGAGGTGTGGGCGGCCGACGGGCCCGTCTCGCACGAGGGCCCGTACTACCGCTTCGAGGGCTTCCGCTCCGATGTCACCCCGTACCACGGCACGATCCCCATCTCGGTGGGCGGCTCCTCGGAGGACGCCTATCGGGTGGGCGGGCAGCAGGGCGACATCTTCGGGCTGTGGGGCGAGCCGCTGAAGGAGACCGCCGAGCAGATCGCGGCGGTCAACGCGTACGCCGACGCCGCCGGCCGGCCCCGCCCGCGCATCTGGGTGTCCTTCCGCCCGATCATCGCGCCCACCGACGAGCTGGCCTGGGAGAAGGCGCACCGCGTCCTCGGCACGATCACCACGAACCACGAGGAGCGGGCAAAGCGGCGCCACTATCCGGCGGTCGGCCAGGGCACCCCGGCCAACGTCGGGTCGCAGCGGCTGCTGGCCGTCGCCGAACGCGGCGAGGTCCACGACCGCTGCCTGTGGACCGCGCCCGCCACGGCCACCAACGCCGCCGGCGCCTCCACGGCGCTGGTCGGCTCCCCCGAGACGGTCGCCAAGGCGCTGCTCGACTACGTCGACATCGGCTGCGAGCTCCTGTCCATCCGTGGCTACGACCCGCTCAACGACGCGATCGACTATGCCCGCCACGTCCTCCCGCTGGTCCGCCAGGAGCTGGCGCACCGCGCCGCCTCGGGGACGGCGGCGTGAAGCGGTCCGCTCCGGCCGCCCAGCTTCTCGCCGCGCTGCGCCGCGAACTGCCCGAGGGTGCGCTCAGTACCGGCTCCGAGGCCACCGCGCCGTACGCCGCCGACCGTTCGGGCAGCCGTCCGGACGGGGAGCCGCTGGCGGTCGTGCACGCCACCCGGGCCGAGCACGTACAGACCGCGCTGCGGCACGCGCACGAGCTGCGGGTGCCGGTCGTGCCGCGCGGGGCGGGCACCGGGCTGTCCGGCGGGGCGAACGCGGGGGCGGGCAGTGTCGTCGTCGACCTGTCGCGAATGAACCGGATCCTCGAACTGAGCCCCGAGGAACAGACCGCCGTCGTGGAGCCGGGCGTCATCACCGCCGAACTGGACCGTGCGGCATGCGAGTTCGGACTGCGCTACGCGCCCGACCCGGCGAGCGCGGCGATCTCCACGGTGGGCGGCAACATCGCGACCAACGCGGGCGGACTGCGCTGTGCCAAGTACGGGGTGACCCGGGACGCCGTCCTCGGGCTGGACGCGGTGCTCGCCGACGGGACGCTGATCCGGACCGGCCGGCGCACCGTCAAGGGAGTCACCGGCTACGACCTGACGGCGCTGCTCACCGGCTCCGAAGGCACCCTGGGCGTGATCACGGCCGCGACGGTGCGGCTGCGCCCGCTACCGGAGTCGACCGCCACCGTCGCCGCGTACTTCGACACCTTCGCCGAGGGCGCCGAGGCCGTGTCCGCGCTCACCGCCTCCCATGTCGAGCCCGCCATGGCCGAGCTGCTGGACGGTCCGGTCCTGGCGGCCGTGGACGCGGCCCAGGGCACGGATCTGCGCTCGCGAGGCGGTGCGCTGCTGCTTCTGCAGTGCGACGGGCTGTCCGCGGAAGCGGAGGCGGAGGCGGCGGCACGACTGCTGCGGAAGCATGCGGCGTCCGTCGAGACCACGACCGACCCGGTGGAGGCGGACCGGCTCCTCACGGCCCGCAGGCTCGTCCTGCCCTCCCTGGAACGCATCGGCCGGGTGCTGATCGAGGACATCGCGGTGCCCCGTGCACAACTCGCCCTCGCGGTACGGGAGATCGCGGCCGTCGCCGAGCGCCACGACGTACGGATCTTCACCTTCGCCCACGCCGCGGACGGCAATCTCCATCCCATCCTCGTCTTCGACCCCGACTCCCCCGACGTCCCGGAGGCTGCCTGGCAGGCGGCGAGTGACATCTTCACCACCGCCCTGCGCCTGGGCGGCACGCTCACCGGCGAGCACGGCGTGGGGACGCTCAAACGCCGCTGGCTCGCCGAGGAACTCGGCGCCGAGCAGCACGCGCTGCAACGACGGGACAAAGAGGCCTTCGACCCGCACCACGACCTCAACCCCGCCAAGGCTCTCAGAACGCCTCAGACAAGCTCTGACCGCCCGACAATCCCGGCGGCCCTCGGCCTGCTTC
>NZ_JBHUQX010000031.1:0-35971 GCF_042674225.1 Streptomyces sp. NPDC056948 | reverse complement strand
CCCCGCGCGCGACGGGAGGCGGGCCCGGCGCGACCGGCGGTGCGGCATGGAGGAGTTGCTCGGCACCACCCCGACGCCGGTCTGGCGGCGCGCCCTGCCCACCGCCGTCGCGCTGGCGTGCTGTCTGGTCCTCGGCTACCTGGCGACGCTCGCCGCGGGTGCCGTCCGGGTCGCCGGCAAGACCGGCTATCTGCCCGGCGGCTGGCTGCACATCACCGCCGTGGGGGCACTGACGCTGGTGGCGGCGGGCTGGCTGGGCATGGGCGTCGGCCGGCTGCTCCCCTCGGCCTACACCCCTCCGGTGCTGGTGGTGGCGGGCTTCCTGGTGCTGCTCCTTCCGGTGCAGTTGTCCAAGTCGACCGAGCCCGGCCCCGCCTCGCTGCTGGCGCCCAACCTCACCACGGACCTCGACGAGTTCACCACGATCGCCGGTTCGGTGAGCCTGGCGCAGGCGCTGTGGTTCACCGGCCTGGCGGGCACCGGGCTGGTCCTGCTCATGGCCGCCCGGCGTCGGACGGCCGTCGCCGCTCCGCTGCCCGCGCTGCTCGGCCTGGCCCTGGCGATGCCGTTGCTGGGCGCCGCCCCCGCCTCCGGCCTCCAGCGCGACGCGGGCGCCACGGCCGAGGTCTGCACGCGGGACGACGGCCCCACCGTCTGCGTGACCAAGGCGCACGAGCGGGGCCTGGCCGAGCTGGCCGGACCGGCCCGCCGCGCGCTGAAGCTGCTGGCGAAGCTGCCCGACGCCCCCACCTCGGTCCACGAGGTGACCGGCGACCGGCCGGGACCGCAGCCGGCGCGCGAGGTGTGGCTGCACTCGGACACCTACGCGCCCGGCCGCGGCTGGGTCGCCGAAGGTGACGACGCCCTGGTGGCGCGGATCCTGGCCGGGGCGGGCACCCGCCCGTGCGAGCCGGTCGCCTACGGGACGCGCGCGGTCGCGGCCGCATGGCTGTACGGCCGGTATCCGGCACCGGGCCAGGACATCCCGCCGGGCGAGGAGGCGGACGCGCGGAACGCGGCGTGGCGGGCGTTGCGGGCCCTGCCCGCCGAGGAGCAGACCCGCCGGATCGCGGCCGTCCGCACGGCGGAACTGGACTGCCGGGGCGACGTCGACGCGCTGCTGGGGAAGGGAGCGTCCTGATGCGGCTGTTCACGCTCTACCTGCGCTCACGCCGGATCCCCGCCGCCCTGGCGGTGGCAGCGTCGGGCGTCGCCCTGGTGGCCCTGCTCGGGAACGCCTCCGCACAGCAGTGGCAGATACGCGTCTTCGCGGTACTCGCCCTCGGTCTCGGTCTCGGCGTACTCGGCAACGGCCTCGGCGGGGCCGCCGCCGCGCTGGAGGGGACGGCGGCGATCCGCTGGGCCTGCTGGCGCACGGCGCATCTCGTGGTGGCCGCCGGCGCGGTGTTCGCGGTGGCGGCCGTGGCGAGCGCCGCCCCGGCCGGTGTCGTCCTGCGTGCCACGGCCGGCCTCGCCGGACTCACCGCGCTGGCGGCGGCCGTGCTCGGCCATCAGCTGGCCTGGACCCTGCCGACGGTCTGGGCCGGAGCCGCCGCGGTCGTGCCGCCGCTGACGGAGCCGGGGATCCTGCGGCTGCTGACCTGGCCCGTGCAACCGTCGGACAGCACGGCCGCCACGGTGGCCGCCGCCGTACTGGCCGTCGGCGGGCTGCTCCTCTACGCCGCCCGGGGCAGCCGTACGACAGCCGGCTAGTCCATCGTCGAGCCGATGGTCGTGGAGCCGGTCGTCAGGAACGTCGTCGCGGGAAGGGAGCCGTCCGCCTTGCGTGCCGCGTACGCGCCGGCCGCGTCCGTCGACCTGAAGGGCGGGGTGGCGACGCCGCTGTCCCAGTTGTTGCCGGCGGAGACCGTCGAGGAACCCCGCTTCACGGGGCCGCCCTTGTCCTTGACGGCGAGGTTCTTGCCGAGGCGGGCCTTGCCGGTGGCGAAGTAGAAGCCGTTCTGGGCGTTGGCGTACGCGGTGTTGCGGTTCAGGGCGATGGCGCCGGTGTTGGAGTTCTCGGTGAAGCCGTGCAGCGTGTTGTCCCAGGCCGCGTTGTTGTTGACGACGTGGGCGACGGAGGCGCCCCCGCCGCCCAGTTTGAAGCCGTTGCCGTTGCCCTCGAAGGCCGGGTCGTTCCAGCGGTTCTTGCCGTTGCCGAAGGCCCAGGAGTGTTCGAGGGTGACCGGCGAGGAGAACTGCCAGAGGTCGAGGCCGTCGTCGGAGTTGTTGTACAGCCGGGCGCCGGTGATCCTGTTGCCCGTCCCGGAGCCGAACTTCACGGCGATGCCGTCGGCGTTCTGGCCGTGGCCTGCCGGGTCGTAGTTGCCGTGGCTGTCCAGGTTCTGCACGAGGTTGCCGGTGGTGCCGTCGCCGCGCAGGGTGAAGCCGGAGTCGCCGTTGTCGGCGGTGACCAGGTTCCTGAACACGCCGCCGGCCGAGGACGTGGCGACGAAGCCCTGGGCCGGGGCGTTGACGAAGGCCAGGTCCTGGACGGTCCAGTAGTCGCCGTAGAGGCCGGCCAGCCAGGAGCCGGCGGGCAGCTTGGAGCCGTCGATCCGGACCTTCTCGCTGCCGTACGGCCGCAGGGTGATGCGCGCCGCACTCGTGCCGTTCGCCGTGGACTTGAGGGTCGCGGCCGGGTAGTAGGTGCCGCCGCGGACCTGGATGACGGTGCCGGCGGTGGCGTTCTTCACGGCCGCTTCGAGCTGGGCCGCGGTGGAGACGGTGACCGCCGCCGAGGCGGCCTGCGCGCCACCGCTCGACAGCCCGAGGTAGACGCCGCCCGCCCCCGCGGCCACGGCGACGGCCGCGGCGATGGTGAGCGTACGGGTCCTGCGGTGGCGTCCGGTGCTGAGCAGCACGGAGCGTTCCTTTCCTGGGGAATGAGGGACGGACCCGGTTCGGAGGGGCCCGCTCCGATCCGTTTCCGCCCAGCAGTCGCCGCCGTGCCGGGAAAGGGTTGCCGCCGTCACGTGCGCAGGTGTGCCCGGGTCCCGAAACTTTCGGAACCACCGGCCTCATGCACACCCGTTGACGCACTGCACCCGTCCGGTGAAACTCCGAGGGCCGATACCCAACAGAATCCCCCACACTCCGACAGGAAGTGTCATGCGCCCCCGCACGCTTCTGCTTCCGTTCCTGGCCCTGACCGGCCTTCTCCTGACCCTTCTCACGGCGCCGCCCAGCACCGCAGACCCCGGAGCACCACCCGTGAAGCAATCCAAGTACGCCGGCTATCTCTTCGCCTACTTCACGGGTGAGGGCGCCGCCGACGGCGAGCAGATCCGCTACGCCCTGAGCCGGGGCAACGACGCGCTGCACTGGCGTGAGCTGAACGCCGGCAAGCCGGTCCTGACGTCGACGACCGGCGAGAAGGGGCTGCGCGACCCGTTCGTGATCCGCTCCCCGAAGGGCGACAAGTTCTTCCTGATCGCCACCGACCTCAGGATGTACCAGAACTCCAGCGGGAGCTGGGACGACGTCCAGCGGCACGGCAGCAAGTCGATCATGGTCTGGGAGTCCACCGACCTGGTCCACTGGACCGACCAGCGCCTGGTGAAGGTCTCCCCGGACACCGCGGGCAACACCTGGGCCCCGGAGGCCTACTGGGACGACAAGCTCGGTGAGTACGTCGTCTTCTGGGCGTCGAAGCTGTACGCCGACGACGACCCGGACCACAAGGGCGACACGTACAACAAGATGATGTACGCGACCACGAAGGACTTCCGCACCTTCAGCGAGCCGAAGGTCTGGAACGACCCGGGCTACTCGGTCATCGACTCCACGGTCATGAAGTACAAGGACGAGTACTACCGCTACACCAAGGACGAGCGGGACCCCACCTCCTCCAGCCCCTGCTCGAAGTTCATCACCGGGGAGAAGTCGACCTCCCTGACCTCGACGAAGTACGACTTCGTGGCCGACTGCATCGGCAAGGGCGCGATGGACCGCGGTGAGGGCCCGACGGTGTTCAAGTCGAACACCGAGAAGAAGTGGTACCTGTTCATCGACGAGTACGGCGGCCGCGGCTACCTGCCGTTCGAGACCACCGACCTCGCCTCGGGCAAGTGGACCCCGTCCACGAACTACCAGCTCCCGGCGAGCCCCCGGCACGGCACGGTGCTCCCGGTGACGCAGAAGGAGTACGACCGGCTGCTGGCGGCCTACCCGAGCACCTCCACCTCGGTGGTGGACGCGACGGCCAAGCACCAGAAGGGCTACTCGATCGTCACGGACAGCGCCTCGAAGGTCGTCCTGCCGATGGAGCCCAAGGCCGACCTGCGCGACCTCGCCCCGAAGCTGTGGGTCGGCGAAGGCGCGAAGCTCAGCCCGAAGTCCGGCACCCGCCGCGACTTCCGCAAGCCGCAGAAGTACACCGTGACGGCCGCCGACGGGACGAAGCGCACCTGGACGGTCGAGGCGGTCCGCACCCGCAGCCCGCTGCTCCCCGGCCTGAACGCCGACCCCGACGTGCACTATCTCAACGGCAGATACTGGATCTACCCGACGACGGACGGCTTCCAGGGCTGGAGCGGCACCAAGTTCAAGGCGTACTCGTCGAAGGACCTGGTCAACTGGAAGGACCACGGGGTCATCGTCGACCTCGGGCCGGACGTGAGCTGGGCCGACAAGAACGCCTGGGCGCCCGCGATCGCCGAGCGCGACGGCAAGTACTACTTCTACTTCTGCGCCGAGCAGCAGATCGGCGTGGCGGTGGCCGACTCCCCCGCCGGCCCCTTCAAGGACGCGCTCGGCAAGCCGCTGGTCGCCAAGGGCGGTGCGCTCAAGGGCCAGATGATCGACCCGTCGGTCTTCACGGACGACGACGGCCAGGCGTACCTGTACTGGGGCAACGGCCACGGGTACGTGGTGCCGCTCAACGACGACATGGTGTCCTTCGACGCGTCGAAGGTGAAGGACATCACCCCGGACAACTTCCGCGAGGGCTCCTTCGTGATCAAGCGGAAGGGCACGTACTACTTCATGTGGTCGGAGGACGACACCCGCAGCGAGAACTACCACGTGGCGTACGCGACGGGCCCGTCCCCGCTCGGCCCCTGGACCAAGCGCGGGACGATCCTGGAGAAGCGGCCCGAGTACGGCATCCTCGGCACCGGTCACCACTCGGTGGTGAACACGCCCGGCACCGACGACTGGTACATGGTCTACCACCGCTTCGCCCTCAACGGCCCGGGTCTGCCGGGCGGCGACGGCATGCACCGGGAGACCACCATCGACCGCATGGAGTTCGCGACCGACGGCAGCATCAAGCCGGTGGTGCCGACGCTGGAGGGCATCGAGCCGGTACGGCGGTGAGCCTCACAGGACGTCGTCGAGCCAGCTCACGACCTCGTCCTGCATCGCGTGGGTGAAGACGTGGCCGAGCTCCGGCCACGTCTTCATCCGTATCCGCCCCTCCGCGTGGCGCGAGCGCCAGACGGCACGCAGCTTGTCGTACGCGACGCGTACGCCCTCGGCGGGGAAGAGCGTGTCGAGCCCGCCGTTCATGAACAGCATCGGTCTGGGGGCGGCGATGCTCGCCACGTCGGGGATGTCGAGCCGGCGGGCGAGCCCCGGGTGGAGCATGTGGTACGCCGACTGCCCGCGCAGCGTGTTGTTGCCGGGCACCATCATCTCCTTCAGGCCGGTCATCCAGCACACGCTCGCGGCGGCCGCGATGTGGTCGCTGAGGGCGGCGGTCTGCCAGGCGCGGTAGGCGCCCATGGAGAAGCCGACGGCCGCGACCCGCCGGGCGTCCACCCGGTTGAGTCCCGCCAGGAAGGCCGCGGCCCGCTGGTCCTCCCGGGCCATGAGCCCGGCGAGCGAGGAGCCGAGGTTGTAGAAGTTGGAGGCCAGCGCCTGCTGCTGCTCGTAGGCGAGGGGCCCGCGGTCGCCCCAGCCGAGGGCGTCCAGGCACAGCACCACATAGCCCCGCCGGGCCAGTGCGTCGCCGACGAACCGCCCGCTGAAGTACTTGTCCGCCCATGCCTGGGCGGAGGCGAGACGGGTGTCGTCGTACCAGGGCCGGACGAGCTTCTCCTTCCCGATGTCGAACTTGGATCCGTGGTCGTGCAGGAGCAGCACGGCGGGGAAGGGCCCGTCGCCGTGCGGGGTGAGCAGGGCGCCGCGCACCCGCTCGTACCGGGTGAGGGAGACGGTCACCGACTCACGGGTGTAGCCCTGCCCTTCTGTCCGCCCGGTGTACTCCGGCGCGAACGGCACCCGGTCCTGCCGCTCCACGAGGAGGTGCTCCTCGACCGTGGCCCGGGCGGCACGCCGCCAGGCGCGGAAGTCGCGGATCGGGGACCTGCCCCAGGCGAGCGGGAAGGTCAGGGCGTCCTTCAGCGCCGGGTGGAAGTCGGGCAGCGGCCCGTCCACGACCGCCGCCTCCGCCCCGGTCACCGCTCCCCCGGCCAGCAGCGCCGAACCCGCCCCGACCACGAACGTCCGCCGGCCGAGCTGCTCATGGGCGTCCATGGGGCCTCCCGGCTCCGGCGTGCCGCAGCACGTACCGCTCGACCGCCGCCGGGGACGTGAGGGCGCGGTAGTCGTAGACATCGGCGGGGTCCCAGCCGACCTCGCTCCCGAGACCGAGACCGCTCGCCACGTCGTTCAGCCGGGCGGGCCGGCCGTTGAACCACGAGCCGGTGTCACGGAACCGCTCACCGCCGTAGTCCGCGACGGCGGCGGACGGCCGGCCGCCCGGATAGCGGAAGACATTGCGCTCGGAGAAGATCGCGGACTCCACGCCGACGCCCAGGGCGTAGAGCGGAGTCCGCCCCCGGTGGACGTTGTTGACGACGTGCACCTGCCCGAAGCGGACGCGCGGGGCGCGCTGCACGATGCCGCTGAACAGGTTGCGGGCGAAGGTCACCTTGAGATGCCCCCGGTCCCGGTCGCCTCGCCCGTCGCCCGACCCGATGAGGATCGCCTTGTCGTGGTCGTCGAACCGGCTGTCGGAGACGGTGACGAAGTCGGAGCCGTCCTCGATGTCCAGCAGCCCGTCGTGCCGCTGGACGCGCTCGCCGTGGAAGCCGAGGGGAGCCTCGCGGTCCGGGAAGCGGCCGTCGGTGAAGGTGCAGTGGTCGACCCAGATGTTCCTGCCGGTGATCACGGTCAGCGCGTCGAAGCGGGCGTTCCAGCTTCCGCGGGTGCCGTCGTCCGGGGACCAACTGGTGAAGTGGTCGACGGGCGCCTCCAGATGGAGGTCGCGCACGATGATGTCGCTGCCGGTGTTGACGGTCAGGAACACCCCGAGCAGCCGGGCATCACGCCCCACGCCCACCAGCGTGGTGTTGCTCGGCACGGTGAGCTGGATCTGGGCCTTCTCCTTGTTCGAGCCGGTCTGGCGGAGCTGCCGCTGCTGCTTGCAGTAATCGAAGCGGGTGTCGGACCAGGCGGCGCCGTCCTCGCCGAAGCAGGACATGTACTTGCCGAGGTCGTATCCGGGCGCGTAGTCCTGCTCGCCGAGCAGGGAACCGTCGTCGGCCTCGTGTCCGGAGATGTCGCCGACGACCCGGATCACCTTGGGCGCGGTGGGATCGCCGTCGCCCGCCAGGGCCTGCTTCAGCTCGGCGCGGGTGGCCACCGTCCAGGTCCTGCCGCCCGCCCCGCCGTCGGTGCCGGTGCCGGTCGAGGCCCAGCCGACGGGCCCGCGTTCGGCGGCGGAGGCCGCGGGAGCCGGCCAGAGCAGGCACACGCCGAGAAGGAGCGCCGCGGCCCTACGCACAGGGCCGCCAGTCGCCGAGATACGTCTGCCCGGTGTGCGACGCGGCTTGCGCCCGGGTGAGCTGGGGCCGGTTCTCAGGAACGGACACGACGGCACCCGGTCCGGCGTTGCGGTACTCGGCGAACCGCATCGACTGCCAGGGATAGCCGCTCGCCATGTTCGTGTAGGGCGCGACGGCGTCGATGCCCGGGCCGAGCCAGGTGTCCCGGACGGTGAGCATCGGGCGGGCGGTGGTGTCGGAGCTGGGCACCCAGGGCCGGGCCAGCTTGAAGTGGCCGTCGGGGGCCTCGCTGCTGACGCGGCTCCTGGTCACCAGGTAGCCGAGGGGGTTGGCACCGGCCGTGGACGGGGCGAAGACGAAGCCGTACGGGGCGGCCGGCAGGTCGGTCCGGTTCAGGGTCCGGAAGTGGCAGTGGTCGAAGACGGCGGTGGCCCGCCCGAAGACGAAGTCGACATCGCCCTCGGCGTAGCAGTGGGCGAAGTACTGGCGGGCGAAGGTGCCCAGTGCCATCGAGTCGGCGTACAGGGTGTCCTGGTGGCCGAGGAACCGGCAGTGGTGGAAGGCGGACCGGTCGCCCTGGACCTTGAGGGCGACGGCCTGGGTGCCGGTGATCTCGGGGTGGTCGGCGCGCAGCCAGTCGTTGGCGAAGGTGATCCAGCGGGCGGTGAAGCCGTCGGCCTGCACGGTGGTGGTGGCGGAGCCGGTGGTGCCGTAGGTGCCGCCGCCGGGCTTCGGGGTCCCGGCCGCGTTGTCGTACACGATCACGACGTCACGGGGTTCCTCGCTCGCCCCGATCCAGGTCATCTCCGTACGGGCGGGGTCGACGGCGACGGTCTGCCGGTAGACGCCCGGCGCGATGACCAGGGTGTACCCGCTCCCGGTCGCGGCGGCCACGGCGTCCCGGACGGTGGTGAAGTCACCGGCGCCGCCCGGATGGACGTACAGGGTCTTGGGGTCACGGCGGTCGGCCGGTGAGCCGTACCGGCCGAACGGACGCGGACGGGTACCGGCCCGCGCGGGGCCGGCGGCGGGGCCGAGGGCGGCGCCCGCCGCGGCGCTCGCGACGAGGAACCCCCGGCGGGACAGGGAGACATTGGGCTGCGAGAGCATGCGGCTGCTCCTTCGCGGTGCGGCTGGTACGGGCGGGGGAAAGGGCCGGGGCGGGCGCACCCCGGGGCGAGGGGTGCGATGCGGGCCGCCCCGGCCTGTTCAGGAGGGGGTGGTCAGGTCAGCACACGCGGCCGGCGCCCGCGCCGGCGTCGACGATGCCCGGGACCGCCTTCGCCGGGTCGACACCGGCCCGCAGGGTCGGCGTCCAGCCGGCACCCGACTGGAGCGTCTCCCCGGGGATCTCGGCGTTGTGCACGGCGATCAGGTCGACGGCCTTGCCGTTGACGTAGTTGGCGTTCGCGGTGAGCGGCGCCTCGTTCCACTTCTTGAGGATCTTCCCCGGGCTGATGCCCTGCGCGAGCGTGAACGCGTTGTGCTCGGCGACGAGCCGGGACTCCTTGCCGATGCCGTAGACGTAGCCCCACTTCTGGCCCTTGGTGACCACGAAGTGGTTGTTGTACGAGTCGACCTGCCCGAACCGCACCCGCGGCGCCCGCTCGACGATGCCCTCGAAACGGTTGTGGTGCAGCGTGACCTTGAGCTTGCCCGTGTCGTCGGCGGTGGCGCTGTCGCTGTTGCCGATCAGCATGGTCTTGTCGTGGTCCTTGAACGAGTTCCAGGACACCGTCACGTGGTTCGAGCCGCGCACGACGTCGGCCAGCCCGTCGTGCTGCTGGTAGGTCTTGCCGAAGTAGGACGGCAGGGAACTGTCGGGATAACGGCCGTCGGTCAGCGTGTTGTGGTCGATCCACACATGGGTGGAGCCGTAGACGACGACCCCGTCGTACTCGGAGTTCCAGGCGCCGGTCTTGTTGTCGTCGGTCGGGTCCCACTGGGGGAAGCAGTCGACCGGCGCCTCGATGGTGAGGTTGCGGACGATGACGTTGTCGACGCCCTTGATCTGGAGGCTGCCGCCGAGGATCCCGGAGTTCTTGCCCACGCCGATGATCGTGGTGTCGGCCGGCACGTTCGCCTTGATGGTCTTGTCCTGCTGGGCGGCGGACGCGGCCCGCAGGTCCTCCTGCGCACCGCTGACCGGCTTGTCGTGCCCCCAGACGGCGGGGTCGTAGTCCGCGAGGTACTTCTGGAAGTCGTACCCCTCGGCCTCGAACGCCTCGCAGCCCTGGGAGACGGCGTCGATCATCCCCCGCACCTTGATGATCCTGGGCGCGGAACCGCCGTCCTTCAGGGCGGCCTTGAACTGCTCCCAGGTGCTGACGGTGTAGACGTGCGCGGCATCGGCCGTGGCACCGCCCGTGGTGCCGCTGCCGTACGCGCCCCACCCGTCGTTCGTCCCGAGGGTCTGGCGAGCCGCGTCCCGGGGGCCGGCCTGCGCGGTGGTGCCGCTCAGGGACAGCACGAGCGCGGTGCAGCCGACCAGGAGGGCGACCCTACCGATGACGTGATCATGACACTTCTGAATCTTCATGGTGCGGCTCTCTTCCTTCTGCGTCGAGGGGTGTTACGCGGCGGACTCGGGCCAGGTGATCCAGGACTCCGGAATCTCCGCATCCAGCCGGCACACGTCGCGCGGCCCGAGCACCCGGGCCCTGAGCAGCTCCCGTGCCACGAGCCGGGCCACGGCGATCGCTCCCGGCGGATTGAAGTGCGTGTTGTCCTGCTCGGTCGCGGTCCAGTTGAAGTACGCCTTCGTCTCCTCGACCCCGAGCTCCTGCCACAGGGCGAGCGACAGCGCCTGGATGTCCAGCAACGCGACCCGCTCCTCGGCGGCGAGCGCCCGCATGGCCGCCGGATACTCACCGTGCGTCGGCACGGCCTTCCCCTCCGCGTCGAACCTCCGCCGCTCGACGGCGGTGGCGAGCACGGGCCGCGCGCCACGGGCCCGGGCACCGTCGACGTACATCCGCAGATAGTCCTGATACGTCGACCAGGGCTCGGTGTAGCGGGTGGGGTCTTCCGCCTTCTCGTCATTGTGAGCGAACTGGATGAGAAGGAAGTCACCCGGCTCGATCACATCGAGAATCGCGTCGAGCCGCCCTTCATCCACAAAGCTCTTGGAACTCCGCCCGTTCACGGCGTGATTGGAGACGGGCCGAGAACGTTGAAGAAAGAAGGGGAGCGCCATCCCCCACCCGGTCTCGGGCGCGGCGGCAGCATATTTCTGGGCGGCGGTGGAATCACCCGCGATATAGAAGATGCGATTGCGATGCCCGGTGGCTCGTGCGACACCGGCAGCAGACAAGGCGAGCGGCACCGAGGCGACTGCGGCGACAGCGACCTGTCTTCGACTCAGGGACACGCGGAGTCCTTTCCATGTTTTTTAGGGGCGCGGGGAACTGCGCGACAAGCCAGGGACGGCCCGCAGTCTGCGAACCACAGGCCGCCCCACGGCGAATCCAGCAATCACCCGTTCTGCTGGTCCCACTCCTCCTGAGCCGCATTCAACTGCTCAGCCATCGTGTCCAGGAATTCCTTCGCACCCATCTTCCCGAGCAGCACCTTCTGGAAGTTCGGCTCATTGTCAGCCTTGGAAATCGTGTTCCAGTCAGGCAGGTAGTACGGCAACTGCACAATCGTCGTAGACCCGTCCGACAACGCGTCAGCGGCCAGCTTCGTAGGCTCGGCCTTCGAAATCCACGCATCCGACGCCGCGTCCGTGTTCGACGGCACCTGCCCCGCCGCCTCGTTGAACCGCGAGTTCTCCGCCTTGGACGTGGCGAACTCGATGAACTTCCAGGCCGCTTCCTTGTTCTTGCCGCTCTTGAACAGCCCCAGCCCGTCCACGGGGTTGGACACCTGCACGCGCTTGCCGCCGGAGCCCACCGGCTGCGGAATACCGCGGAACTTCTCGCCCCCCAGCGCCTTCACATGGTCCTGGTACGACCCGAGGTTGTGGTTCAGCATCCCGATCGTGCCGGAGTCCCACTGCGCGACCATCTTCGTGAAGTCGTTGTTGAGGTCGGCCGCCGGGGTGACCTTCTTGTACAGCGCCGCGTACTTCTCCAGCGCCGCCACGTTCTTGGGGTCGTTGACCGTGGTCTTGTCACCGCCGGCGTTCCAGAACGACGTGATCCCGGACTGCCCGTACATGGCGTCCAGCGCCTGCGCGATGGACCCGGAGCCACCACGAATGGTGTAGCCGAACTCGTTCTTGCCCTTGTTCGTGAGCTTGTCCGCGGCCTCGAAGAACCGCTCCCACGTCGTGGGCTCCTCCAGGCCCGCCTTCTCGAACAGGTCGGTGCGGTAATACAGCACACCGTTGTTCGCGGAGGTCGGCACCGAGTACAGCTTGTCGTCGCCACCGCCGGCCGCCTTCAGCGACTCGACCATGTCCTTGTTGAGCTTGCCGTTCAGCGAGGACTTGCCGACCCGCTCGTCCAGCGGCTCCAGCGCGCCCTGCGCCGCGAACCCGGCGAGCATCGCCGCGCCCACACCGCCGACGTCCGGCAGGCCGCCGCCCTGGAGGGCGGTGTCGACCTTGGACTGGTACTCGGTGGAGGCGATCCCGACGTACTCGACCTTGATGTCCGGGTTGGCCTTCTCGAAGTCGGCGATGATCTTCTTCCAGATCTCGGTGCGGACACCGCCGTTGTTGTCCCAGAAGACGATCTCGCCCTTGCCGCTGCCCTCGGAACCCTTGTCACCGCCCGCCCCGCTGCCGTCGTCGCCGCAGGCGGTGACGGTCAGGGCGAGCGCGGCCCCCAGGGCGACGGCCGTGGCGGCTCGCCTGCTTCTGCGCATGCTGATCTTCATTGGTCGGCTCTCTTCTTCTGGATCCAACTGGCTGTGAACGTGCGGGGGGTCAGTGGTGGCGGGCGTACGGAGCCCAGCCGTCCGTGCCCTTGAGGTAGTGCGCGACGGTGTGGGTCCGCGCGGCGGCGTCGCCCATCTGCGGCCGGTCCGCGGTCACGCCCGCCCCCGGCCCGTGGTTGCGGTACTCGGTGAACCGCGCGTCCTTCCACGAGAACCCGCTCATGTCGGTCCACGGCGACGCCTTGACCGCGGCGGGCAGCTCGGTGTCCCGGATCAGGACCTGTGCGACCGCGTCCGGCTCGCCGCCCGGGTGCCAGGGCCGTCCCAGGTGGAAGGTCCCTGCGGGCGCGTCGCTCACGATCTTCGACCGACTGATCAGGAACCCGTACGGGTTTCCCGTCCAGGTCGAGGCGGCGGTGATGTAGCCGTTGTTCGTGTCCGAGCCGCGGCTCAGCGCCCGGATCACCGACCGCTCGATCACCGTCGTGGCCCGGCCGTAGACGAAGTCGACATCGCCCTCGATGTACGAGTCCCGGATGTAGACGCGGCTGACGGTGGTCAGCTTGGGGCTGTCGGTCATGAGCGTGTCCTGGTTGCCCAGGAACGCCGTGTCCTCGAAGACGATCCGGTCGCCGGTCGTCTTCATCGCCAGCGCCTGCTCGCCGTTGACCTCGTGCGCGGCCTCGTCGAAGTCGTTGCTGAAGGTGAGGTTGCGTGCGGTGACGTCGTTCGCGGCGATGCGGACGGTGGCGCTGCCCGTCGAACCCCCTTGCTCGGCGGGCGTGTCGAAGACGACGACGGTGTCGGAGCGGTCGCGTCCGGTCCCGCGCAGCACGAGGTGCGGCTTGCTCGCGGGGATGTACACCTTCTCGCGGTAGGTGCCGGGTGCGACGGCGATCGTCACCGGGGTGTCGTTGCCGTCGGGCACGGCGTCCACGGCGGACTGCACGGTCGGGTGGTCCGCGGGTACGTTCAGCACGACCGGGCCGCCGATCCGCCGCTGCGGCCCCGAGAACCGCTTCACCAGCGCGGGCACCGAGGCGGCCGGGTCGAGCCGGTAGGCGTAGAACTCGCGGGGGTCGAACGCCGTGCCCCAGGCGTCGTGCCGGCCCGTCGTGTTCCGCAGGATCGACCCGCGCTGCACCAGTTCGGCGGTGGCATCGGCCTGGTAGGGGTGTTGGACGCCGTCGTAGAAGCTGTTCTCGATGACCATCTTCGTCCGGCCGCGCGACCAGTTCCCGTAGGTCCACACGGGGTCGCCGTCGGAGAGCTGCGAGGACAGGTAGTTGTTGTAGAGGTGCGCGTAGGCGCAGTTGTCGGCGGACGGGTTGCGCTGCTTGGTGCCCGTGAACCAGTTGTGGTCGACGGTGATCTGCGTCCTGACGTTCGGGGTCCAGCCGATGCCGAAGGTCTTGTTGTTGTTCGTGAATCGGTTGTAGGAGACGGTGACGTACTCGCTGTCCTTGCGGATGTCGAGCTGGCCGTCGCAGATCCGCGAGAACCGTATGTGGTCGATCCACACATGGTGGGCGGTGTCGAGGCGGATGCCGTCGTAGTCGGTGTCCTTGCAGTCCCAGTTGCCCTCGATGGCCGTGTCGCGGATGGTGAGGTTGCGGATGATGACGTTGTGCGTGCCGGGATCGAGGGTGAAGCCGCCGTGCACGATCTCGGCGGTGTCGCTCACGCCGATGATGGTCTTGTCCGAGGCGACGGGTATCTCCGTGCCGAACGGGTCCATCTCCAGGGCGCCCTTGACGCGGATGACGTAGGGCTCCTCGGCCGCCGCGTACTTCGCCAGCGCGGCCTGGTCGGTGACGGTGACGACCTTGCCGCCCGCGCCGCCGGTGGTGCCGCCGGCGAGGGAGGCGAAGCCGTGGGGGCGGTCGGTCCAGCGGTCGGCGGCGGGCACGGCCCCGGAGGACGGCGCTGCCTGGGCGTCCCCCATCGCCCCGAGGCTCAGCGCGGCGACGAGGCCGAGCACGGCGGCCACGACCTTGCCGTGCCCCGGTCTCGACAAGCGCTTGCTACGGAAGTGCGTCATTGCGGCTCCCAACAGGCGTACGACGGCAGGTGCGTTACGAGGGGCTGATCCGGAACCGGGTGAAGGTCGCCGCGCCGGCGTGTCCCTGACCGGTGGGTGCGAGGGCGAACAGGCCGAGCAGGGCGCCGACCCAGCGCCACGGGGTGGCGGCGAAGACCGGGCCCGAGGGCCGGAAGCCGTCGCCGGTGTCGGCCGAGAAGCGGCAGCGGGCGCCCGCGCCGATCTCGATCCGCAGCCGGGCCCGGCCCTCGGGCGCGAGCCGCGGGTGGGCGGCGTCGCGTTCGGCGTCCGCGACCGCCTCGGCGAACCGGTGCACGAGATGCGCGGTCCCGTCCGTGCCCCGCTGGAGGCCGATCCAGCCGAACGCGTCCCCGAGGACCGCGAGTCCGGCCCGGGCCCCGGGCTCGTCGCTGTCGAGCCGCAGCTCCACCTCGACCGTGCGGGGCCCGCCGGGCAGCCGCTGGGTGAGCACGCTGGGCAGCCTGCGCAGGTCGTGGGCGTCGGCCGAGCGGACGCAGGTCAGCCTGAGCCCGTCCCCGGAGTGCTGGGTGGCCCAGCCGTCGCCCGGGTTGGCCGTCCACTGCCACTGGCGGCCGTACCGTCCGCCGGGGAAGTCGTCGTCGGTGGCGGGCGCCGCGGGCGGCTGCGGCGGCAGGTCGGGCATCTCGTGTACGGCGACGGGGGCGCCGTCGTCCCCGAGCACCGGCCAGCCGTCCGGGCCCCAGCGCATCGGCTGGAGATGCACGACCCGGCCGTAGGCGCCGCGCTGCTGGAAGTGCAGGAACCAGTCCTCGCCGGTCGCGGTGCGCACCCAGCCGCCCTGGTGGGGGCCGTTGACGTCGGTGTCCTTCTGCTCCAGGACGATCTTCTCCTCGTACGGCCCGAAGAAGCCGCGCGAGCGGAAGGCGCCCTGCCAGCCGGTCTCGACGCTCCCGGCGGGGGCGAGGATCCAGTACCAGCCGTCGTGCCGGTAGAGCTTGGGGCCTTCGAGGGTGAACCAGCCGGGTATGCGGTCGGCGTCGACGATCACCTTGCCCTCGTCGAGGAGTTCGGTGCCGTCGGGACGCATCCGGTGCCCGGTGAGGCGGTTCTTGATGCCGGAGCGGGACTTGGCCCAGGCGTGCACCAGATAGGCCTCGCCGGTCTCGTCCCACAGGGGGCAGGGGTCGATCAGGCCCTTGCCCGCCTTCAGCAGGTGCGGCCGGGTCCAGGGGCCCCTGATCTCGGGCGCGTTGACCTGGAAGATGCCCTGGTCGGGGTCGCCCCAGAAGATCCAGAAGCGTTCGTCGTGATACCGCAGGGACGGGGCCCAGACGCCGCAGTCGTGGCGGGGCCGATCGAACTCCTGCGCCGGTTCCAGGCGTTCGAGGGCGTGGCCGACCAGGGTCCAGTTCACCAGGTCGCGGGAGTGGAGTAACGGCAGGCCGGGGGCGCGCCCGAAGCTGGAGGCCGTCAGATAGAAGTCGTCGCCGACACGGACGACGTCCGGGTCGGACCAGTCGGCGTCGAGGACCGGGTTGCGATAGGTCGGGGAGGTCACGGGCTCACCGCCTTGCGGACCAGGGCCGCCGCGGCGTCCCGGCCGAGTCGGCCGTCGGCGACGACGGTGACGACCCGGCGGACGACGGTCTCGCCCGGCGGGATCGGCAGCCGCTCGTCGTGGGCCAGCGAGGAACCCACCCCGGGGTACTCCCCGGTGCGCACGAACCACGGGTCGCGGCGGGTCTGTTCGGTGGCCCCGGCGAAGACCAGCGTCCAGCCGGAGCCGGCCAGGGCGAGCCAGTCGGCGCGCCTGCCGTGCACCTCGGTCTCGCCCTCGGTGCCGACGGTGAAGACATCCGGGGCCGCGGCCTCCTTGCGGGCACGCCAGAAGAAGCCGCCGTAGGCCGCGCCCGGACGCCCGTTCGTCGCCGGGCTGCCGATCGACAGCGGGTCCTCGGTGACGTTGGTGAGGGAGAAGGTGAGGTCCAGGGCCCAGGCCTGGTCGGTGAGTTCGGTGGCCGCGACCGTACGGCGCTCGCGCAGCAGCTCACCGGCCGCCGCCACCCAGCGCAGCTCCTCCACGAAGCCGTCGGGGTCGCGCAGCTGGAAGGCGACGTGCCGCTGGGAGCCGTGGTTGTCCAGCTCGGTCGGGCCCTGGTCGCGGACGTAGGTACGCCCGCCCCAGAAGTTGAACCCCTCGACGTCGGGGACGGCGACACCGACGCCGAGGTGGTGTGCGTGGTCGGCGGGGCTCAGCTCGGTGACCGCCGTACCGGACAAGGTGGTGACGGGATGCAGATACGGACGCGGGGAGAGTCGCACCGGCAGCTCTGGCCGGGTGACGTACCGGCCGACCGGCCGGCCCGCGACGCGCAGGACCGTGGTGTCGTTGCTGGTCATCGGGTGCTCACCTCGTTCGACAGATGCTCCGCGGCCAGCGCCCAGGGGGCGCCGAGTTCGGAGTAGAGGGAGAGGGTGTCGGCGGCGGCCGCGACGAGGCCGTCGATGCCGGGTACGACACGGCGGTTCTCGTCGGGGATCCGGTGCCAGGCCGTGTCGGGCAGCGGCACCGGGTCGGGAGAGGTGCGGATGGCCTCCACGACCTTCATGAAGGCGCCCGTCTCGTCCGGTGGGACCAGCAGGGCCGCGCCGGTGGTGAGGTGCGCGACGAGGTTCTCCAGCAGGTCGGTACGGCCGTGCTCGGACTCTTCCGGGCCGTGCCCCGCGCGCTGGAGCAGCACCCGGTCCTGCTTGTACCAGAAGGTGATCCGGCCGCTGCTGCCGTGCACCAGGACGTACGGCTCGTCCGACTCCTCGGCGCACAGCGTCGCGGCGACGGTCACCGGGTGGCCCTGTGTGGTGGTGATCCGGACGCAGGAGGTGTCGTCGGACTCGATGGCGTTGGCGCGCAGCAGCTCGGTCTCGATGCCGCTGACGTGCTCGGCGCGGGTGCTGCCGCCCAGGGCGAGGGCGGTGGCGACGGCGTGGGCGAGGGGGTTGGTCAGCGCCCCGTCGATCACGTCGACGCCGTTCAGCCGCCGCTTGCCCGACCAGGGCGCCCGCCGGAAGTAGTCCTCGTCGCGCACCCAGGCACCGGCCCCGCCGAGCCCGACCAGCCGGCCGATCGCGCCCTGGTCGATCATTTCGCGGATGGCGGGCAGGGCGTGCGAGCCCAGCGACTGGAAGCCGATCTGGCAGACGACCCCGGCCGCGGCGACCCCGTCGGCCATGCGGCGGAACTCCGCGTAGGAGGGGGCGGGCGGCTTCTCCAGCAGGACGTGCACGCCCCGCTCGGCCGCCGCGAGCGCCAGGTCGGTGTGGGTCGGGATCGGTGTGCAGATCACCGCGATCACGGCGCCGGTGGAGTCCAGCAGGGCGCCGAAGTCGGCGGACTGCTCGGGCGTGCCCAGGTCGCCGAGCTCCTCCTCGGTCAGCGGTGTCAGCTCGCAGACGCCGACGAGCCGCACGATGCCCTGCTTCTGGAGCCGGCGGATGTTCTCGACGTGCCAGCGGCCGTGGCCCCGCGCACCGGCGAGGACGACGGGCAGAGGCATGTTCATGGAGTCGTTCATGGAGTCGATCATGCGACCGGTCACGACAGCCTCCCCGCTCCCGCGCCGCGGGCCACGGCCCGGTCGGCCGCCGCCGCGCTGTCGATCCGCCCGTGCAGGGTGGGGGTCCAGTCGACGTCGGCGGTCAGATCGCGCTCGCTGCCGGAGTTGTAGGCGTTGTAGATCGCGAGCAGGTCGACCGGGTAGCCTCCCCCAGACTCCGTCCGGGGGGACCCCCAGAGGGTGCCGCTCTGGTGCAGGGCGCTGCCGTTCCAGCTCTTGACCAGGTCGGCGACCTCGACATGGCCGGGGGCGTGGAAGGCGTTGTTCTCGGCGAAGATCCTCGACTCGGTGGAGACGCCGAACGAGTAGCGGTAGTCGTCGTCGGTGATCTCGTACCGGTTGTTGTAGACGTGCACCTGCCCGAAGCGGACGCGCGGGGCGCGCTGCACGACCGACTCGAACGCGTTGTGGTGCAGCGTGACCCGGAGCTTGCCCCGGTCGCCGGTGGCGGTGTCGCCGTTGCCGATGAGCATCGCCTTGTCGTGGTCGGTGAACCGGCTCCAGGAGACGGTCACGAGGTCGGAACCGTTGGTGATGTCCAGCAGACCGTCGTGGCGCAGGTAGTTGCGGGCGAAGTAGGTGGGTTCCTTCGCGTCCGGGTGGCCCCGGTCGGACGCGGTGACGTGGTCGATCCACACATGGGTGGCGCCGGTCAGCCAGATCGTGTCGTAGGCCGCCTTCCAGTCGCCGAGTCCGCCGGTATTGGGCTGCCAGACGGGGAAGCAGTCGTAGGCGTCCCGCACGTCGAGGTTGCGGATGATCACGTTGTCGGCGTTCTTCACCTGGAGGCTGGCGCCCTTCAGGACGGCCGAGTCGCCGAGGCCGACGATCGTGGTGTGGGAGCCGACGGGCAGCACGATCCGCTCGGCCTGCCGGGCGGCGGAGGCCTGGCGGGCCTCCTCCTGCGGTCCGCTGGGCTTGGCGGAGCCCCAGGTGCGGGGGTCGTAGGCGGCGAGGTACTTCTTCAGGGCGTAGCCGCCGGTGGCGTAGTCGGAGCAGTCCAGCCGGTCGCCGTCGTCGTCGGTGTTGGCGTCGACGGTCCCGGCGATCTTGATGATCTTCGGGGTGTCGCTGCCGCCGTCGAGGGCGCGGACCAGTCCGGCCCGGTCGGTGACGGTGAAGACGTGCTCGGCGTCGGCGGCGGCGCCTCCGGTGGTGCCCGCGCCCTCGGAGGCCCAGCCGTCGTTCGCGGGCAGGGTGTCGCGGCCGATGTCCCGGCCCTCGGCGTGCACGGGGACGCAGAGGAGCCCCAGCAGCCCTGCGGCGACGGCGAGTTGTCTGAGTCTCATCCCTTCACCGCCCCCGCGCTGAACCCGGTGATCAGCCACTTCTGGATGAAGGCGAACACGATCACGACCGGGACGGCCGCGATGATGCCGCCCGCGGCGAGGGCGCCCAGGTCGACGCTGTCCGCGCTCATCAGGGAGTTGAGGCCGACGGGGATCGTCTGCTTGTCCTGGTTGTTCAGGAACATCAGGGCGAACAGGAAGTGGTTCCAGGAGTGGACGAAGGCGAACGAGCCGACGGCGATCAGGCCGGGCCGCAGCAGCGGCAGCACCACGATCCGGAAGGCCGTCATGCGGTTGCAGCCGTCCACCCAGGCCGCCTCCTCCAGGGAGTACGGCACGTTCTTGATGAAGTTGCTGATCAGGATCATCGACAGCGGTAGCTGGAAGACCGTCTCGGCGAGGATGACACTGCCCAGCGAGTTGATCATCTGCAGTTCGGCGAAGATCTCGAACAGCGGCACCAGCAGCAGCGCGCCCGGCACGAACTGCGAGCACAGC
Source organism: Streptomyces sp. NPDC056948 (assembly GCF_042674225.1). Lineage (NCBI taxonomy): Bacteria > Bacillati > Actinomycetota > Actinomycetes > Kitasatosporales > Streptomycetaceae > Streptomyces > Streptomyces sp. NPDC056948. The sequence goes on along the minus strand of NZ_JBHUQX010000031.1, from coordinate 15,990 downwards.
AGCGCCAGCATGAACGCCCGCTTGATCTTGAAGTCGAACCGGGCGAGGGCGTAGCCGCCGGCCAGCGCGACGAGCGTCGTCATGAGCAGGGTGGCGACGCCGACGAGCACGCTGTTGGTGAAGTAGGTGCCGAAGCTGCGGTCCGTCCACACCTTCTCGAAGTGCTCGAAGGTCATCGGCCAGGGCACGAGCGAGGTCGAGCCGGCCGGGCGCAGCGAGAAGAGCAGGATCCAGTAGAAGGGGATGAGGGTGAAGACCAGGTAGATCCCCAGGGGCAGGTAGACCTGCCAGCGGGGTGCCTCGTCCCAGGCGCGGTTCTTCTTCGTGTGCCGCGGCGGTTCGGGGGTGGCGCGCACGGGAGCGGGCGCCGCCTTGGTGGCTTCCTTGACGCTCACTTGTTGTCGCCTCCGAACTTGCTCAGCCGCAGATAGACCATCGAGCAGAAGAGCAGGATCACGAACGCGACCGTGGTCAGGGCGGACGCGTAGCCGAAGTTGTGGGCGTCGACCGAGGTGTTGGCGATGTACAGCGGCAGGGTCGTGGTCTCCCCCGCCGGGCCGCCGCCGGTCAGCGTGTAGAGCAGGTCGACGTTGTTGAACTCCCACACCGCGCGCAGCAGCGTGGACAGGATGATGGCGTCCTTCAGGTGCGGCAGCGTGATGTGCCAGAACTGCTTGAGGCGGCTGGCCCCGTCGACCTCGGCGGCCTCGTACAGGTCCTTCGAGACGGACTGGAGGTCGGCGAGGATGAGGATCGCGAAGAAGGGCACACCGCGCCAGAGATCCGCCACGACCGCCGCCGGGAACACCGTCGAGGTGTCCGACAGCCAGCTCGTTCCGTAGGAGCCGATGCCGACGTCCGCGAGGTAACGGGTGATGCCCGTCTGGGAGTTGTAGAGCAGCACCCAGATCGCGGAGGTCAGCACGCCGGAGACGGCCCACGGGGAGAAGACCAGGGCGCGTCCCAGGCCCCGCCCCACGAAGGTCTGGTTGACGATGAGGGCCAGCGCGAGACCGAACAGCAGTTGGAGTCCGACCTCGACGAAGACCCACTTGGCGCTGAAGACCAGGGTGTCCCAGAAGACCGGGTCCTCGGTGAAGGCGTGGACGAAGTTGTCGAAGCCCGCGTAGCCGTTCCGCCATGGCTTGGTGGGGTTGTAGTTCTGCAGGCTGTAGTAGAAGACGCTGATCACCGGGTAGGCGATGAAGCCCAGCATGAGCAGGGCGGCCGGGGCGATCAGCAGGTACGGGAGCCTGCGCGGCGTGGCGGAGGCCCGGCGCCGCCGGGGTGGCGCGGGCGGTTTCGCCACGGCTGCGGCTTGGGCCATTACTGTTCTCCGTTCTCAGTACGTCGTGGTACGTCGTGCGTCGGTGCGTGCGCGTACGTGCATGCGTGCGCGGGAAGCGCTTTCTTCCCGGGCAGGGTCGTGCCGGGTCGTGCTGAGGTGCGGGGTGGTGCGTGGAGCCTGTGCCGTGCCGTGGTGCGTGTCCGGGGCGTGGGTTCAGCCCGCGTACGGGTCCTGCACTGTGCCTTGGCGAGCCAGGAACTCGAAGTCGCAGCCGGTGTCGGCCTGCGTGATCTGCTCGTTGTAGAGCGCGCCGTAGCCGCGCTCGTACCGGGTGGGCGGCGGCGTCCAGTCCGCCCTGCGCCGCTCCAGCTCCTCGTCGTCCACGTGGAGATGCAGGGCGCGCGCCTCGACGTCGAGGGTGATGGAGTCACCGGTGCGGACGAGGGCGAGCGGTCCGCCGACGTACGACTCGGGTGCCACGTGCAGCACGCACGCGCCGTAACTCGTGCCGCTCATCCGGGCGTCGGAGATCCGGACCATGTCCCGGACGCCCTGCTTGAGCAGGTAGTCGGGCAGCGGCAGCATCCCGTACTCGGGCATACCCGGGCCGCCCTTGGGGCCGGCGTTGCGCAGCACGAGCACGTGCTCGGGGGTGATGCCGAGCGACGGGTCGTTGATGGTGCGCTGCATCGTCTTGTAGTCGTCGAAGACGACGGCGGGACCGGTGTGCTTGAGCAGGTGCCGCTCGGCGGAGATGTGCTTGATGACGGCGCCGTCCGGGCAGAGGTTGCCGCGCAGCACGGCGACTCCGCCCTCGGCGGCGACCGGGTTCTCGCGGCTGCGGATGACGTCGTCGTCGTGCACGACGGCGTTCCCGATCTGCTCGCCCAGGGTTCCGTTGACGGTGGGCCGCTCCAGGTGCAGCAGGTCGGTGATCCGCGAGAGGAAGGCGGGCAGACCACCGGCGAAGTAGAAGTCCTCCATGAGGTACGTCCGTCCACCGGGCCGGACGTTGGCCAGCACCGGCACGGTGCGGGCGATGCGGTCGAAGTCGTCGAGGGTGAGTTCGACCTGGCAGCGCCCCGCCATCGCGATCAGGTGGATGACGGCGTTGGTGGAGCCGCCGAGCCCCAGCACCGTGGTGACGGCGTCCTCGAAAGCCTCGCGGGTGAGGATCCGGGACGGCTTGAGCGCGATCCAGGCGAGCTCCACGGCACGGCGCCCGGAGGCGGCGGCCATCCGCTCGTGCCCGGAGTCGACGGCCGGGATCGAGGAGGCGCCCGGCAGCGTCATACCGAGGGCTTCCGCCGCCGCGGTCATCGTCGACGCGGTCCCCATGGTCATGCAGTGACCGGGTGAACGCGCCAGCCCGCCCTGAAGCTCCCTCAGTTCGCAGTCGGTCAGGTTGCCCGCGCGGTGCTCGTCCCAGTACTTCCACATGTCGGTGCCGGACCCGAGGGTCTCACCGCGCCAGTGCCCCGGCAGCATCGGCCCCGCCGGCACGAAGATCGCCGGTACGTCGGCCGAGGCCGCGCCCATGAGCAGCGCGGGCGTCGACTTGTCGCAGCCGCCGAGCAGCACCGCCGCGTCGATCGGGTACGACCGCAGCAACTCCTCCGTCTCCATCGCGAGCAGGTTGCGGTAGAGCATCGGGGTCGGCTTCTGGTACGTCTCGGAGAGCGTGGCGACCGGGAACTCCAGCGGGAAGCCGCCGGCCTGCCACACGCCCCGTTTGACCGCCTCGGCGCGCTCGCGCAGATGGACATGGCAGGGATTGATGTCGGACCAGGTGTTCAGGACGGCGATCACCGGGCGGCCCCGGTACTCCTCCGCCTCGTAACCGAGCTGCCGCATACGGGCGTTGTGCGACCAGGTGCGCAGCTGGCCCTCGACGCCGTACCACTGATGGCTCCTGAGCTCCTCGGGACGCAGCCTGCCGGTCATATCGACCACCCCGCGGCGATGGCGGCGACCTCGGCACGCTCACTCTGAGGCAGCGGCCTGCTCGGCGGGCGGACCTCGCGGCGGCACAGTCCGAGGGAGGCGAGGGCCTCCTTGACGACGGTGACGTTGTTGGCGGAGCCGCTGTCGGCGCGCAGTTCCTCGAAGCGGCGGATCTGCTCCCAGACCTTCATGGCGGCCGGGTAGTCGCCGGAGCGCAGCGCCTCGATCATGTTCAGGGAGACGGCGGGGGCGACGTTGACGAGCCCCGAGGTGAAGCCGGTGGCGCCGGCGGAGAAGTAGGAGGGGGCGTACGGCTCGGCGAGGCCCGCCACCCAGACGAACCGCTCCAGCCCGGCGTCACGGGCGAAGGCGGCGAACCTGGCGGCGTCCGGGACGGCGTACTTCACGCCGATGACGTTCGGGCAGGCGTCGGCGAGTTCGGCGAGCCGGGCGCCGGTGAGCTGCGGGTTGCGGATGTACGGGACGACGCCCAGCTCGGGCACGGCCTCGGCGACGGCGCGGTGGTAGTCGACCCAGCCGGCCTGGGAGACGTACGGGTGGACGGGCTGGTGGACCATCACCATCCGGGCGCCGAGCTCACGGGCGTGCCGGGCGGAGGCGACCGCGGTGGGCACGTCGTGGCCGACCCCGACCAGGACGACGGCCCGGTCCCCGGCCTCGTCCATGGTCAGCTCGGTGACCAGGCGGCGCTCTTCGGGGGTCAGGGCGTAGAACTCGCCGGTGTTGCCGTTCGGGGTGAGGGTGGTGATGCCGCCGTCGAGCAGACGGCGCAGCAGGGCCCGGTAGGTGTCCTGTGCGACGGAGCCGTCCTCGGCGAACGGGGTCACCGGGATCGCCACCACGTCGGCCAGGGCCGCCCGCTGGGTCTCGAACGCCACGCTGCTCATTGCTGACCTTCCTGTTCCAGTCCTGCCTCGGGGAAAGCGCGCCGCACGAAGGACGCGATGTGGGAGTGGAGGGCGCGGGCCGCGCCGTCGGCGTCGCCGTCGAGGGCGAGCCGGAGGATCTCGCGGTGCTCCCCGGCCTCCCGCTCCCAGGAGGGCGAGGCGGCCCAGGCGACGGCGGAGACCAGGGCGGCCTGGTCGCGGACCTCGTCGAGCATCCGGCCGAGCAGCGGGTTGCCGCACGGCAGGTACAGGGCGCGGTGGAACTCCCGGTTGGCGAGGGAGCGTTCGGCGGTGTCGATGGCCGCGTCGGCCCTGGTCAGCGCCTCACGGGCGGTGTCCAGGGAGGCTCCGCGCTGTACGGCGCGCTTCAGCGCCTCGGGTTCCAGCAGCAGCCGTACGTCGTAGACCTCGCGCGCCATGTCCGCGTCCACCAGGCGCACCGTGACGCCCTTGTACTGGCTCATCACGACCAGCCCGGTCCCGGCGAGGGTCTTGAGCGCCTCGCGCACCGGGGTCTTCGACACCCCGAACTGGGCGGCGAGCTCGGTCTCGACCAGCGCCTGCCCCGGCGTCAACTGCCCGGTGAGGATGCGGTGTTTGATCCCCTCCAGCACGAACTGCGTGCGGGAGGGGATCGGCGTGGGCACAGAGGTCATGCGCGCCTCTCGGATCTCGCGTATCGCGTCTCATATATGACGTACGAAGTACGACGCGATGACGGTAGGAGGGGCGCGTTTGTTTCGTCAATGCTTCTGACAGAGGAAGTAGCAATCGCTTTCTACGGCCTGGGGGCCCACTCCGGGTCCCGCCCGCTCAGTCCCACCGTCCTGGCCAGCAGCGGGGCGTCCGCCTCCACGCGTACGACGGGTCCGAAGATCTCGCCCCGGCCGGGGTCGTCGACGGCCGCCTCGAGGAAGCCGTGACACGCCTGGAGCGCGGCCGGGTCGGGGGCGTAGGGCTGACCGGTCGCACGGGCCAGGTCCCAGCCGTGGATCACCAGCTCGTCGGTCGCGACCAGGCCCGCGATCTCGCCGGGCATGTCCACGCTTCCGGCGCGGGTCATACCGGTCCACGCGGCCGGGTCGCGCCAGGCCTCGGCCATCTCGCCGAGCACCTTGGGCAGCTCCTCGCGCCAGCCGGGCCCGAGTTCGGGCACGGTGGAGTCCGGGCGGGTGTCGGTCGTGACGCCCAGGTCCTTGCGGCCGGCGTCGCGGAAGGCGACGGCGAGCCCGGCCAGGTGGGCCAGCACATGACGCACCGCGTACTTCGGGCAGGGCGTCGGGTCCGCGAGCTGCTCGTCGGTGACGCCCTCGGTCAGGCGGGCCACGAGCGCGGCCTGCGGTCCGAGGTCGAGGATCGGGGTCGGGGTCGTGTCGGTCATGGGCTGCTCCTCCTGGTTCCGTTCCTGGGAGGTAGACCGGCACCGGCCACGGAACTCATCGCTTCGGAATCGTGGCCCATGGCAGGCCAACCTAAAATACACATAGGGGTTATTCCAGGCATCTTCAGTGGCAGGTGGTGCGTGATGACACAGGACGTCGAGCTGAGACTGCATCTGGAGTGCGAGCTGGCGGATGAGCCCACGCGCGTGTTCCGAGAGCTGACCGACCCGCTGGAAGTGGCTCGCTGGTGGGGCCCGGACGGGTTCAGCACCCCGAGTGTGGAGATCGACCTCCGCCCAGGCGGTGCCTACCGGATCGCGATGCAGCCCCCGGAAGGCGAGCTGTTCTACCTGGTGGGCGAATACATCGACGTCGATCCCCCGGTAGGCCTGTCGTACACCTTCCGCTGGGAAGATCCCGATCCCGAGGACCGGGAGACGGTGGTGACGCTGTCGCTGTACGACACCGACGTCAGAGAGTCTCATCTCACCCTCGACCAGGGCGACTTCGCCACGGAGCGGCGGCGCGCACTCCACGAGGAAGGCTGGGTCCAGGGCCTCGGCAAGCTCGGGGAAATGCTCGCCTCACAATGGGATTGATCACTGACCCCACGTCGGAATTAAGGCACCTTCCCGATCCCTCCGCACGGTCCTTAGCCCCACGATGACCAGGCATGACGACCAAGACGACCTGGCCACTCGTGCGCGTCCTGCGCGACCGCGACGCGGGGCTCTACCTCTCCGGAGTGGTGGTCTCCGGCTTCGGCACCTCGGCGCTGTGGCTGGCGTCCGGCGTATGGGTCAAGGACCTCACCGGCTCGGACGGCCTGGCCGCGCTGTGCATGCTCGCCATGTGGCTGCCGACCCTGGCCGGCCCACTGCTGGGCACTCTCGCCGACCGGGGCCGCCGCAAGCCGCTGCTGATCGGCGTGAACCTGCTCCTGGGCGCTCTCCTGCTCTCCCTCGTGAGCGTCGACGCCCCGGGCGACCTGTGGCTGCTGTACGCGGTGCTGTTCGTGTACGGCGCGGCGGGCGTGGTCCACGACGCGGCAGAGTCGGCGCTCGTGGCGACCGCCGTCGACTCGTCCCTGCTGGGCGACTTCAACGGCCTGCGCCTGACGGCCACCGAGGGCATGAAACTCCTGGCCCCGCTGGCGGGCGCGGGCCTCTACGCGGCGTACGGCGGTGCGAGTGTCGCGCTCCTGGACGCGGCGACCTTCGTGCTGGCCACGGGGCTGTACGCGCTGCTGCGGGTGCGGGAGGAGAGGCCCGCGCCGCCCACCGGAAGCCGGCGGGAGCGGACCGCCGAGGGCGCCCGCCACCTGTGGGCGCACCCCGTGCTGCGCCCCCTGGTCCTGGCGGGCGGCGCCACCATGCTGTGCGCCGGAGTGAACGGGGCGATGGTCTACGCCGTCGTCGACGACCTCGGGCACTCCCCCGCGTACGCCGGTGTGCTGTACGCCGTGCAGGGTGCCGGGTCGGTCGCGGTGGGCCTGCTCTCCGGCACGGCCCTGCGCCGCCTGGGCGAGCGGCGCTTCGCGGCGTACGGCATCGCCCTGCTTGCCGTCGCGGTGGCCCTGCGGGGGGTGCCGTCCGACCCACTGGCGCTGGTGTGCAGCGTGGCGATCGGCGCGGGCCTGCCCGCGGTGCTGATCGCCACACTGACCTCGGTACAGCGCGAGACTCCCGGCCCACTGCTGGGCCGGGTCACCGCCACGGCCAACACGCTGGTGTACACCCCGAACGTGCTCGGACTGGCGACCGGAGCGGCCCTGGTCGAGCTGACGGGCCACCGGCCGGTGCTGGTGGCCCTGGGCGCGGCCCTGCTGACGACGGCGGCCCCGCTGTTTCAGCGCCCGGCGAGGGCGGAGCGGACCGTGTCGAGGTCACCGTCGGACGCCGACCCGGCATGACCGGTAACGCCGAGCCACCTCGGCGGCCCCGCCGCTTCAGCGCCCCACGAGCACGGCACGGACCGCCTCCACGTCACCGCCGGACGCCAACCCGGCATGACCGGCAACGCCGAGCCACCTCGGCGGCCCCGCCGCTTCAGCGGCCCGCGAGCACGGCGCGGACCGCCTCCAGGTCGCCGTCGGACGCCAACCCGGCGTGATAGAGCCGCAGTTCCGTGGCGCCGAGCCGGTGAGCCTCCGCCGCGTCGGTGGCGAGGGTGGCGGGGCTGCCGCCCATGCCGGAGACGACGGGGAAGTTGGCCGCGATGACGGAGCCCTCCTTGCCCTGGCTCGCGAACGGGGTCAGCGTGCCGGTGCCGCCCGCGCAGGGCACGACCACACCGTCCGCGACGGACAGGATGTGCGCCGGGTCGACGCCGGGGTTGGCGCCGACGTGGTAGGACACCGGGTCCGCGTGCAGCAGCACCTGGAAGCCGTCGGGGGCGGCGGCCCGGACCGCAGCGACGGCCTCTTCCTGGAGCGTGCGGGCGGTGTCGTCGCGCCACGCGCGCGTGGTGTGCGCGAGCGTCTCGCCGAGGAGCTTCTCGATGCCCGTCCAGCCCCCGTCGGAGGGCGTCGCCCCCTGCCAGACCGGCTCCAGCGCGGTCCGTACGGCGGCGGCCAGCTCGTCGGCGTCCAGGCCGTGCCGGCCGTAGCCCTCCCGGCAGGACGGGCAGAAGCACAGCGCCATCAGGTACTGCCCGGCGTCCCCGAGGCCGATGCCGCCGGTCTTGTCGTGGGCGTGCAGATGCTGCAGGCCGTACCAGCCGAGGGACTCCAGCTCGGTGCCCCGCGCCCCGGGCCGTACGGCCGCCTCCGCCGCCAGGTCGGTCAGGTACGCGCGCGTGGCGGGCTGGGCGATGCACGGCGCCCAGGGGTAGCGGTCGCCGTAGGCGTTGACGACCGAGGTGTCAGGGTGCTCGGCGCCCAGGCGGGAGTTGTGCGCGAGGACGACCCACGTGTGCACCTCGAGGCCGGCGTCCGCGAGAGCGACCGCGGCCTGCCCGAAGGCGTCCCCGGGGGCCCAGGCGCCGGCCGCGTAGGGGCGCAGCTCCCGCCCCGCCCAGCGGTCGTCCGCCGGGTAGAGCACGGAGGCGTGCTCGGCGGTGACGATGCGGTGGCGCGGGTGGCGGGGCGTGAGCGCGCGCGTGGAGTGGTAGGCGGCGGCGAGCGTCACCTGCTCCACGCCGAGCGCGGCGATCCTCGCGGGCGCCTCCGGGTCCCCGTTGACGTCCCAGGGGTAGACGAATGCCGACGCCTTCACTTGGCCTCCTCCAGCAGCGCGTAGCCGCGTTCGATCAGTTCGGCGAGCTGCTTGACATGATCCTCGGTGGGCTCGTGCAGCGGGGGCCGCACCTCGCCCACGTCGAGGCCGCGCAGCCGTACACCGGCCTTGACCAGGGCGACGGCGTAGCCCCGGCCCTGGGCGCGCAGTTCGACGAACGGGCGGAAGAAGCCGTCCAGCAGCTTTTCCACGGTCCGTTCGTCGCCGTTCCCGAGGGCCTGGTGGAAGGCGAGGGCGAGCTCGGGGGCGAAGCAGAACACGGCGGAGGAGTAGAGCGTGACGCCGAGGGCGCGGTAGGCGAGCTGGGTCTGCTCGGCGGTCGGCAGGCCGTTGAAGTAGAGGAAGTCGCCCGGAACCTCCGAGCGCACCGCGCTGATGATGCGCTGCATGAGGTCGAGGTCGCCGAGCCCGTCCTTGAGGCCGATGATCCCGTCCGTGCGGGCCAGTTCGACGACGGTCTCCGGCGTGAAGACAGCGTTGTCGCGCTGGTAGACGACGACGGGCAGGGGGGTCGCGGCGGCCACCTCCCGGTAGTGCCGCAGCAGCCCCTCCTGCCCGGCGACGACGAGGTAGGGCGGCATGGCGAGCAGCCCGTCCGCCCCGGCGGCCTCGGCGAGGCGGGCGTAGCGCACGGCCAGCGCGGTGCCGTACCCGGCGCCCGCGACGACCGGCACCCGTCCTTCGGTCGCCTCGACGGCCGCCCGGACGCACCGTTCGAACTCCTCGGGCGTGAGCGCGTGGAACTCGCCGGTGCCGCAGCAGGCGAACACGGCGGCGGCTCCGGCCTCTACCCCGCGACGCACATGCGTGCGGTAGGCGTCGAGGTCCACGGAGCCGTCGGGACCGTACGCGGTGACCGGGAAGAACAGCGGCCCGCTGGGAACGGTGAGTCGAGCGGCGAGAGGGGCTGACGTCACGAGCTCTCCCGATTCCATATTCATGATTGGCGTCTATATTTCTGAACAGCTCCACGCTAAGGCGCCCCCTTGGTGCCGGTCAAGCGCACGAACCCGCGACGCACCAGCGGATTCGCCGCTCACGCGACATACTTGACGGGCTCCACCCCGGCTCCTTAGCGTGTCCACGAATATGAATGCCGTGCGCCCATGTACACGGTGGCCCATTCAAGGAGAACCGAGGATGCCCGCTCCCCGCACCGTTCTGCTCACCGGCGCCGCCGGCGGCCTCGGCACCCTGATGCGGGACCTGCTCCCGGCCTACGGCTACGAGCTGCGCCTGCTCGACCTGCGCCCGATCGAGGACGCGCCGGACGCGATCGTCGCCGACCTCGGCGACAAGGACGCCGTGCGCGAGGCCGTCCGGGGCGTCGACGCGATCATCCACCTCGCGGGCATCTCCCTGGAAGCGCCCTTCGAGAAGATCCTCAAGGCGAACATCGAGGGCACCTACCACCTGTACGAGGCCGCCCGCGAGGAGGGCGTCGGCCGGATCGTCTTCGCCTCCTCCAACCACGCGGTCGGCTACACCCCGCGCCCCCAGGGCACCGACCCACTCATCCCCATCGACACCCCGCACCGCCCGGACACCTTCTACGGCCTGTCCAAGTCCTTCGGCGAGGACCTCGCGCAGTTCTACTGGGACAAGCACGGGGTCGAGACGGTCTCCGTGCGCATCGGCTCCTGCTTCGCCGAGCCGACCAGCGTGCGCATGCTGTCGGTATGGATGAGCCCGGCCGACGGCGCCCGCCTCTTCCACGCGACCCTGACCGCCGAGAACGTCGGCCACACCGTCGTCTACGGCTCCTCCGCCAACACCCGGCTCTGGTGGGACCTCAGCACGGCACGGGCGCTCGGCTACGACCCTCAGGACGACTCCGAGCCGTTCGCCGAGAAGCTGATCGCCGAGCAGGGCGAACTGCGGGACGGCAACGAGGCCCACGCCTACCTCGGCGGTCAGTTCGTGACGGACCCGCCGATCTGGCCGTACTGACCCGAAGACAGCACCTCCGGCGGCGGGCGGGCAGAAAACGGACCCGCCCGCTCGGGCATTCGGGCACACTCCGGAGGGCGGCAGGGCAACACCCTCAGGGGCGCGGGGAACCGCGCGACCAGCCACGACGCGCCCGCAGACGGCCACGGAGCCCCCGCGACACGCCGCGCACGCGCACGACCGACCGGGCACACACGGGCAGGATCACGCCCGCAACAGACCTGGCCACCACGGAACACCCGCTGTAGAACTTCCCCCATGGCCCGGCAGAGGGCCCGAACGGGCAGCGCGAGCGGAAGGCGGGTGTCGGCATGAGTATGGGTACGGCGGAAGAACGCCGACGCGAGATCGTGCTCGTCGCACGACGTGACGGCGCTGTCGACGTCACCGCGCTCGCCACCGAGCTGGGCGTGGCCAAGGAAACCGTACGGCGGGATCTGCGCGTCCTGGAGGACCACGGCCTGCTCCGGCGTACGCATGGCGGCGCCTACCCCGTGGAGAGCGCCGGCTTCGAGACGACGCTCGCCTTCCGCGCCACCAGCCACGTCCCCGAGAAGCGCCGGATCGCGGCCGCCGCGGCCGAGCTGCTCGGGGACGCCGAGACCGTGTTCGTCGACGAGGGCTTCACCCCGCAGCTCATCGCCGAGGCACTCCCCAGGGACCGGCCGCTGACCGTGGTCACCGCGTCCCTGCCGGTCGCGGGCGCGCTCGCCGAGACGGACACCGTCTCCGTCCTGCTGCTCGGCGGCCGGGTCCGCTCCGGCACCCTCGCCACCGTCGACCACTGGACGACGAAGATGCTGGCCGGCTTCGTCGTCGACCTGGCGTTCATCGGCGCCAACGGCATCTCCCGCGAACACGGCCTCACCACCCCCGACCCGGCCGTCAGCGAAGTCAAGACGCAGGCGATCCGGGCCGCCCGCCGCACGGTCTTCGCGGGCGTGCACACCAAGTTCGGAGCGGTCAGCTTCTGCCGGTTCGCCGAGGTCGGCGCGCTGGAGACGATCGTGACGAGCACGCTGCTGCCGACGGCCGAAGCCCACCGCTACTCACTGCTCGGACCCCAGGTCATCCGGGTCTGACACCACACCGACCCTCGTCCCCCAGCGGCACAGTCACACCCTGTGCTGCCCCTTATCTCCCCATACATCCAGGAGCGATCCATGCGAACCCAGAGCCGACGACGGCCACCGCGAGCCACGCTCGCCGCGGCCGCCGCAGGGACGCTGCTCGCCCCGCTGCTCTCCGGCTGCTGGGTCGGCGCGGGCGGGGCCGGATCCGGCGGCGACGCCATCAACGTCCTCATGGTCAACAACCCCCAGATGGTCGAGCTGCAGAAGCAGACCCGCGCCCACTTCACCCAAGAGACCGGCATCAAGGTCAACTTCACGGTCCTGCCCGAGAACGACGTCCGCGACAAGATCAGCCAGGACTTCGCCAACCAGGCCGGCCAGTACGACGTCGCCACCCTGTCCAACTACGAGATACCGATCTACGCCCGCAACGGCTGGCTGCACGAGATGAACGGCTATGTGGCCAAGGACCCGGCCTACGACGAGCGGGACGTCCTGAAGCCGATGCGCCAGTCCCTCACCGCGGAGGACGGCAAGCTCTACGGCCAGCCCTTCTACGGCGAGTCGTCGTTCCTGATGTACCGCAAGGACGTGTTCGAGAAGAAGGGCCTGACGATGCCCGCGCACCCCACCTGGCAGCAGGTGGCGGACCTCGCGGCGAAGGCCGACGGCACCGAACCGGGCATGAAGGGCATCTGCCTGCGCGGCCTGCCCGGCTGGGGCGAGGTGATGGCGCCGCTGACGACGGTCGTCAACACCTTCGGCGGCACCTGGTTCGACAAGAACTGGAAGGCGCAGCTCGACTCGCCCGCCTTCGAGAAGGCGACGAAGTTCTATGTCGACCTGGTGCGCGAGCACGGCGAGTCCGGCGCCGCCCAGTCCGGCTTCGCCGAGTGCCTGAACAACATGACCCAGGGCAAGGTCGCCATGTGGTACGACGCCACCTCCGCTGCCGGATCCCTGGAGGCGGCGAACTCCCCGGTCAAGGGCAAGGTCGGCTACGCCCCCGCCCCTGTCGAGAAGACCAAGTCGTCCGGCTGGCTCTACACCTGGGCCTGGGGCATCCAGAAGTCCTCCCGCAACCCGGACAACGCCTGGAAGTTCGTCTCCTGGGCGTCCGGCAAGGGCTACGAGGAACTGGTCGGCGACCAGGCCGGCTGGGCCGACGTCCCGGCCGGCAAGCGCGCGTCGACGTACGCCAACGCCGACTACCGCAAGGAGGCCGCCGCCTTCCAGGAGATGACCAAGGAGGCCATCGAGAAGGCCCGGCCCGACGACCCCGGCGTGCAGCCGCGGCCCGCGCCCGGCATCCAGTTCGTCGGCATCCCCGAGTTCACCGACCTCGGCACCAAGGTCTCCCAGGAGATCAGCGCGGCCATCGCCGGACGCCAGTCCGTCGAGTCGGCCCTGAGCAAGTCCCAGCAGCTCGCCGAGAAGATCTCCGAGGAGTACGAGGGACGATGAGCGCCACGACAACGGCCCCCGTGGCCTCCCCCGAGCTCCGCACCCCGGTCCGCCGGCCCTCCGCCCGGCTGCGCGCCTGGGCCACCCGGGCCCCGCTGCTCCCCGCCCTGATCTTCATGGTCGTCGTCACTCAGCTGCCCTTCGTGGCCACGCTGGTGATCTCCTTCTTCGACTGGAACGCCCTCTATCCCGACGCCCGGCACTTCACGGGCCTCGACAACTACCAGGAGGTCCTCACCGACGCGGACCTGCGCCACTCGGTGTGGACGACCGTGCTCCTGACGGTGGCGGTGGTCCTGGCCAGCCTGGTGCTGGGACTCGTCCTCGCCCTGCTGCTGGACCGGAAGTTCCGCGGCCGGGGCATCGTCCGCACCCTGCTGATCGCGCCGTTCCTGGTGGTACCGGTGGCTGCGGCACTGCTCTGGAAGCATGTGCTCTACAACCCTGAATACGGCCTGCTCAATGGGTTGTTGCACTATGTGGGCGGTCCACAGCCCGACTGGATCTCCAACACCCCGCTGCTCGCGGTCGAGGCATCCCTCGTCTGGCAGTGGACGCCGTTCATGATGCTGATCCTGCTCGCCGGCCTGCAGAGCCGCGACCACGAGCAGGTCGAAGCGGCCCGGGTCGACGGCGCGAGCGACTGGCAGATCTTCGTCCATCTGACGCTCCCGCATCTGCGCCGCTACCTCGAACTGGGCGCGCTGCTGGGCTCGATCTACATCGTCCAGAACTTCGACGCGGTCTTCACGATCACGTCCGGCGGCCTGGGCACCGCCAACCTCCCCTACACCGTCTACCAGAGCTTCTACCAGGCCCACGAGAACGGCCTCGCCTCGGCCGCGGGCGTCCTGGTCGTCATCGGCTCGATCGTCATCGCGACCTTCGCCCTGCGCGTGGTGTCGTCCCTGTTCCGCGAGGAGGTGTCCCGCGCATGAATGTCGTACGCCGCAACAGCATGGGCCTCATGGCCTGGCTGGCCGGGATCGTGTTCTTCCTGCCCATCGCCTGGATGGCCCTGACGTCCCTCCACTCGGAAGCCGACGCGGCGACCAACCCGCCCTCCTTCGCGGCCTCCCTGACCCTGGACGGCTACCGCGAGTTCTTCGGCGCGGGCGGCGGCGCGAGCCCCTGGCCGGCCCTGATCAACTCGGCGGTCGCGTCACTGGCCTCGACCCTGCTGGTGCTGCTGCTGGCCTTCCCGGCGGCGTACGCGCTGTCGATCAACCGCGTCCGCAAGTGGACGGACGTCCTGTTCTTCTTCCTCTCCACGAAGATGCTGCCGGTGGTGGCGGGCCTGCTGCCGATCTATCTGTTCGCGAAGAACGCCGGGATGCTCGACAACATCTGGCTGCTGGTCATCCTCTACACGTCCATGAACCTGCCGATCGCGGTGTGGATGATGCAGTCCTTCCTCGCCGAGATCCCGGTCGCGGTGATCGAGGCGGCGAAGGTGGACGGGGCCAGACTGCCGACCGTCCTCACGCGCGTGGTCGCCCCGATCGCCCTGCCCGGCATCGCTGCGACCTCCCTCATCTGCTTCATCTTCAGCTGGAACGAACTGCTCTTCGCACGGGTGCTGACCGGCGTGGTCGCCGAGACCGCCCCCGTCTTCCTGACCGGCTTCATCACCAGCCAGGGCCTGTTCCTGGCGAAGGTGTGCGCCGCGTCGCTCGTCATCTCCCTGCCGGTGCTCGCCGCGGGGTTCGCCGCCCAGGACAAGCTGGTCCAGGGCCTGTCGTTGGGAGCCGTGAAATGAAGGCCGCCGTCATCGAGTCCGTGGGCAAGGCCGTCGTCGCCGAGGTCCCGGACCCGACGCCAGGGCCGCGCGAGGTCGTCGTCGAGGTGGCCGCCTGCGGCCTCTGCGGCACCGACCTCCACATCTTGCAGGGCGAGTTCGCTCCGAAGCTGCCGATCGTGCCCGGGCACGAGTTCGCGGGCCAGGTGGTCGGAGTCGGCACCCGGGTCACCGAGGTGTCGGTGGGCGACCGGGTCGCGGTCGACCCCTCCCTCTACTGCTATGAGTGCCGCTACTGCCGTACGGGCCACAACAACCTCTGCGAACGCTGGGCGGCGATCGGCGTGACGACGGCGGGCGGCGCCGCGCAGTTCGCGGTGGCCCCGGTGGCGAACTGCGTGAAGCTCCCGGACCACGTCCGCACGGAGGACGCGGCCCTCGTGGAGCCGCTGTCCTGCGCGGTACGCGGCTACGACGTGCTCCAGTCCCGCCTCGGCGCGCACGTCCTGGTCTACGGCTCCGGAACGATGGGCCTGATGATGCTGGAACTGGCGAAGCGCACGGGCGCGGCGAGCGTGGACGTCGTCGACGTGAACCCGGCCCGCCTGGAGACGGCCCGCCGCCTCGGTGTCTCGGCATCGGCGGCGAACCCCGACGAACTGGACCGGCCGCAGGGCTGGGACCTGGTCGTCGACGCCACGGGCAACGCGGCGGCGATCCAGGACGGCCTGGACCGGGTGGCGAAGGCGGGCACGTTCCTGCAGTTCGGTGTGGCCGACTACGCGACCCGGGTGACGATCGACCCGTACCGCATCTACAACCAGGAGATCACCATCACGGGCTCGATGGCGGTGCTGCACAGCTTCGAGCGGGCGGCGGAGCTGTTCGCGAACGGGGTGCTGGACCCGGAGATCTTCATCAGCGACCGCATCCCGCTGGAGCGGTACCCGCAGGCGCTGGAACAGTTCGCGGCCGGGGTGGGCCGGAAGATCGTCGTGGTGCCGTAG
>NZ_JBHUQX010000030.1:0-36712 GCF_042674225.1 Streptomyces sp. NPDC056948 | reverse complement strand
GGTACAGGCTGTGCAGGCAGGCGATCAGGCTGCGGGCCTGGACGTTGACGTAGTGGCTGTGCCGCAGCAGGTCCGAAAGCTGGTGCAGCGTCATCCAGCGGTGGTCGGGGTGGTCGCGGGGCACGTCCTGGTCGGTCTCCACGATCAGGTAGCGATTCAGCGCGTGGAAGAAGCGGCCGCCCTCCTCGGAGAGCACCGTGTCGAACCGGACGCGCTCCTCGGGAGCCCCCAGCACCTCGTCGAGGAACGGCGGCGCGGCCTGGCCGGGAAGCTGAGCGTGGCTCTCCGCGACGCACTGCACGGTGGGGCCCAGCTCCACCACGTCCGCGAAGCCCGGCTCCACGCGCGCGTGCACGAGGACGTGCAGCACCCCCTCGAAACGCCGGACGAGGAAGGCGATGACGCCCTGCCCCACCGGTTCGATCATCGGCTGGCTCCACCGGTGGACCTCACGGCCGCCGGCGTCGACCTGTACCCCGATGACGTCGAAGAAGGCGCCCGCGTCGTGGCGGATGCGGTCGTCGGTGCGGCTCCAGTCGCGCAGCTCGCCGAGCGCGACCCGGCGGACCGCGATGTCGCTGCTGGTGCGCCGGTCGGTGATCCAGCCGAGGATCTCCGCCGCGCTGTGCACACCGACCGCCCCGGGGTCGCCCGAGCGACGCAGCGCCGACCGGAAGTCGTCCCCGTCGGGCTTCTCGACGTCCGGACCGGTGAACGGCAGGCACGACAGCACGGTCCGGGCGTCCATGTTGACCGTGTCCCGGCGCCCCAGCAGCTCATGGATCTGGCCGAGCGTCATCCAGCGGTACCCGTCGAGGGCCTCCACCGGCTCGGGGAGCTCGACGACCACGTTGCGGTTGCGCTTGCGGTAGAACCACGACCCCTGCTCGGACTGCCGTACGTCGGCGAGCACTCCGGGACGGCTGTGGATGTCCATGAAGTGCTCGAGATACGGCACCGCGCGCCCCTGGTGGACCCGGGTGTAGTTGCTGCGGGTCGCCTGGACGGTCGGGGAGAGCTGGAGCCCCTCGGCGTTGCCGGGCTCGACCTTCGCCTGCATCAGGCAGTGCAGCACCCCGTCGATCGGGGCGGTGAGGATGCCGAGGATGCCGATCTCCGGCTGGTTGATGATCGGCTGGGTCCACCGCGCCACCGGCGCGCCCGGGTTGCTGACCTCCAGCCCGTGCACGGTGAAGAACCGGCCCGTGTGATGGCGCAGATCGCCGGTGCCGGGGTCGGTCTCCCAGCCCTCCAGGGCGTGCAGGGGGACCTTGTCGACATGGGTGTAGGCCCGCCGGCCGTAGTCGGCGAACCAGTCCGTGAAGCCGGAGAGGTCGCCGAGGGGGCCGGTCCGCAGCCGGGCCGAATCGTCGATCCGCCGCTCGGCGGGATCTCGCGTCGCGGCGGAAGAGGGGGCAGGGGTGTCGCTCATGAGACCTCCAGGGAGGTGGTGTCCGCTGCCGCTTCCCACATCGCCCGGACGGACTCGCCGAGCGGGATCGTGGGCCGCCAGCCGAGCACCTGGGCGGCGAACCGGATGTCCGCGCAGGTCCAGCCGCCGCCCTTGCTGGCGACCTCGGCGGAGTTGAGCTTCACCGACGTGGCGTCCACGCCGGCCGCGTCGAAGAGGGCGTCGACCAGGTCGCGCATCGGCACCGCCTCGCCGCGCCCGATGTTCACGACCAGGCCGGTGACGGGCGCGTGCACCGCGGCGACGGCCGCCCGGGCCAGGTCCCGTACGTCGACGAAGTCCCGCCGGGCGTCGGCGACGTCGAGGCCGAGCACCTCGCCGGGACCGAGGGCGCGCAGCCGGGCCACGACGGCACCGAGGAAGCTGGCCGTCGGGGTGTGCGGTCCGCAGACGTTGACCGCGCGCAGCACGACCCCGTCCACCCGGCCCGCCCGGGTCTGGGCGAGCAGGTGCTCGGAGCCGGTGCGCTTGGTCAGCCCGTACGGGGTCAGCGGACCGGGTTCGCGCTGTTCGTCGATGCGGACTCCGTCGGGCACGGGCCCGTACTCGTGGATCGACCCCATCTGGACGATCCGCAGCCGCCGGGAGGTCGCGGCGCACCCGTCGACCAGGCGCTCCACGAGGTCGATGTGGGCACTGCGCATCTCCTCGACGGTGGTGCCCCAGCCGCCGGTGGCGTTGATGACGGTGCCGACGCCGTGCCGGTCGAGGAGCGCCGCGAGTTCCTGAGGCGCGGCGGCGGCGACATCGAGGGGGACGAAGGCGTCCGCACGGGTGTGCGGGGCCGGGTGCCGGGCCACCGCGAGCACCTGGTGCCCGGTCCGCAGCAGTTCGTCGCAGAGGCTGCGGCCGACGCATCCGGTGGAACCCAGCACGGCCACGGTCCCGGCGGCCGGCCCGCCCTGTGTGGTGGTGGACATCGCCGGGCTCAGCGCGTGGCGCCGATGCCGGAGGGCTGCCACAGGGCCTCCTCGACCGCCAGGGACTCGGCGTAGTCGGGCAGCAGACCCTGGGCCCGCGCCGAGGCGAAGGACAGCGCGGCGGCGTCCCGGTCCGACTGCACCGTGTCCGGGCCGGACGGGAGCCGCAGGCCCAGGTCCGGGTCGAAGACGTCGACGGCGAGCTCGTTCTCGGCCACGTACGGGCCCGTGAGCAGGTACGACATGACGGTGTCGTCCTCGAGCGCGACGAAGGCGTGGCCGACGCCGACCGGGAAGTACGAGGCGCGGAAGTGGACCTGGTCCATCTCGACCGCGTCCCACTGCCGGAAGGTGGGCGAGCCGACCCGCAGGTCGACCACGATGTCGAGGGCCCGGCCGCGCGCGCAGTACACGTACTTCGCGGTGCCCGGCGGCGTGACGGTGAAGTGGATGCCGCGGATCGTGCCGCTCCGGGAGAGGCTGTGGTTGGTCTGCGCCACCGGGAAGTGCGGCCGCCCCAGGGCCTGCTGGAACGCGTCGAGCTGGAAGGGCGAGACGAACAGCCCGCGGTGGTCGCGGAACTGACGGGGGGTGAACTCGTACGCCCCCTCGACCTTGAGCTTACGGATCTGCATCGCTTGGTTCACCGTCCGGGAGGTAGTCGGGTACGGCAGGGCCGGCGGCCCGGGCGTGTGCGGGTGCGGCGCGCCGGTCATCGGCGGCGGTGCTCGACGGCCAGGCGCTCCAGCGTGGGGACGACCTGCGCGGGGGCGGGTGCGGCGAGCGCCTCACGCCGCAGGGCCTCGGCGTTGCGCTTGAAGGCCGGTTCCTCGAGCAGGCGGACGAGCAGCTCGCGCAGTCCCTTCGCGCTGAGCTTGCCCGGTACGTAGAGCCCGGCCTGGCGCTCTTCCAGGTAGCGGGACTTGTTGATGGTGTCCCAGACGCCGTCGACGACGATGAGCTGGGGCACGGCGTGGATCATCGCCGTGCCGAAGCTGCCGGACCCGCCGTGGTGGATCACCGCGTCGCAGGTCGGCAGCAGCGCGTCGAGCGGGACGAAGTCCACGGCCCGCACGTTGTCCGGCAGGGTGTCGAAGTCCGTGAGCTGCTTCTCGTTGAGCGTGGCGACGACCTCGACGTCCTCGAGCCCCGCGACGGCCTCCAGCAGGTCCCCGATGGAGGCCCGGTCGGCGCCGAGCACCTCGCGGTGCGCCACACCGAGGGTGATGCACACCCGGCGGCCCTTGCGCGGCCGCTCCTGGAGCCACTGCGGCACCGTGGACTGCCCGTTGTACGGCACGTACCGCATCGGCACGTAGTGCAGGTCCACCGGGAGCCGCATGGACGCCGGCAGCGGGCAGACGGTGAAGTCGCCCGTCACCGCGGCCTCCTCGAAGGAGGCGCCGTGCCGCTCCAGGCTCCAGGTGAGCCACTCGCGCAGCGGGTCGTCCCGCAGCTCCGGCGGGCGCGCGGCAAGCTGCCCGAGGAAGGTCTCGCGCATCAGGCCCGCCAGGTCCAGCCCGAACAGCAGCCGGCCATGTGCCGTCCCGGTGGCCATGGCGGCGATCGCGCCGGCGAAGGTCATGGTGTCCCACAGGACCAGGTCCGGCTTCCAGGAGCGGCAGTGCTCCACCAGCTCGTCGACCATCTGGTCCGAGCAGCAGTTCTGGAAGACGACCGAGGTCATGGCCGTGAACACACCGAGTGTGTAGTCCGGGGTGAGCCGCTCCGGCCGGGTCTCGCTCATGTCGAGACCGACCTGCGCCTGGCTCTCGAGCTGGTCGACGTCCTGGCCGATGTTCTCCTGGGTCTCCTGCATCTGCTCGTCGAGATGCAGTTCCTCCCCGACCCCGACGGCGGTCAGCCCCGTCTTGGTGATCTCGTCGGCGAGATCGGGATGACTGGCGATCCTGACGTCGTGGCCCGCTGCCTTCAGGGCCCAGGCGAGTGTCACCTGGGCATGCATGTGCGACTTGGCGGCGAAGGTGGTGAAGAGTACCCGCATCCCAACCCCTGTTCCGGCGAACGACCCTTTGCGATGGGCCTCCACCCTCGGGCCGTGACCTCGAACGGGAGTCGAGAGTCGTTGCAGCGGCACTCGATCCGGGGCGTATCGCGCGGTCCGTCCCTCCCGCGCTCGCGGAGAACAGCAGGTCATGTACTACCGTGGGATCAGCCGGCGGGGCCCGGCCCATGGGCGGAGCACCGGTTGCCGGTCCGTGCCGTGAGGGAGATTCAGCAGGGAGACGATGTCTGCCACGAGATTGCTCGTCCTGGGGGTCGTGCGCATGCACGGCCGGGCGCACGGCTATCTGGTCCGTTCCGAACTGCTGTCCTGGGGTGCCGACGAATGGGCACACATCAAGTTCGGCTCGATCTACCACGCGCTCCGGCAGCTTGCCAAGGACGGCCTGCTGAAGTCGACCGACATCCCGGACTGGCCGGGCCGGGTCGACTACGAGATCGCGCCGCCGGGCGACGAGGAGTTCTTCCGGCTGCTGCGTGACGCGCTGCGCCAGGGGAACAATCGGGCGGACATGCTGGGGGCGGCGCTCGTCCTGCTGCCCGCGCTCAGCCGCAAGGAGGCGATCGGTCTGCTGCGCGAGCGCATCGCGTCGCTCTCGGCCGAACAGTCGGAGCTGATCGCCAAGGTCGACGAGACGGCCGGCGAGCGGCCGCAGCGGGCCCACATCCGTGAGCTCCTCGGCCTCTGGGAGCACGGCGCCGCCAGTCAGGCCGCCTGGACCGAGGCGCTGATCGAGCGCCTGGAGGCGGGCGCCTACGTCATGGCGGGGGAGGAGAAGGGCGCCTGACGGGGAGCCCTTCCGGCCGTTGATCGGGATCGGGTGGAGGACGGCACGCGTCCCGTGATACTCAAGTTTGCATACCCAAGATGCCGGTCCCGAGAGGACGATCGCTGTGCCGATCATGCTGACCTCGGAAGACGTGGACGACGCCTTCGACGACGAGGCCTTCATGGAGGAGCGGTTCACCGACGTCCAGCGACTGCTCCTCGGCCACGGCCCGGCGCCCGGCCCCGAGACCCTGGTCCTGCTCCCCGCCACGCGCTGCCGGCTGACCGTCGGACCGCACGCTTCCGGCCCTTTCGGCCGCTGCTTCGCCGTCCGGCTCGGGCCCCGCACGGACCTGTCCGCCGCGTGCGTGGAGCTGCTGCTCGCCGATGACGGGTCCCTCCTCGGCCTCGTGGACGCCGGCGCCCTCGACGGCTGGCGCGGCGCCATCCCCGCGGGACTCGCCGCGCGGTACCTCGCCCCGCCGGCCCCTTCCACGCTCGGCCTCTTCGGCACCGGGGAGGCGGCGTGGTCCTGCCTCCTCGTCCTGCACCACGCCCTGCCCTCCCTCTCCGAGGTGCACGTCGTAGGACGGGAGCTCGACCGGGCCCAGGACTTCGCCACCGCCGCCGCCCTGCGCACCGGCCTGCGGGTGCGCGTCTCCGAGGACGCCCGCACCACCGCGGCGGGCGCCGACGTCGTCGCCACCACCGGAGGCCACCCGCCCGTCCGGGCCGGCTGGCTCGCGGCCGGAGCGCTCCTGATCGACCAGACCGCCACGGCCGCGACGGCCGCGCCGGGTGACCCCCGCGATCCGGTGATCGGCGTTCGCTCCTTCGGCGGCGACGCGGGCCTGACCGCCCGGCCGCCCCGGGCCGCGGCCGCGCCGGCCGCCTCGGCCCCCGCCGTCCGGCACGTCGGCATCGCTCCCCCCGGCGGCCGCTCCGCCGGCACCCCGCAGGAGCCGCTCCCGCTCGCCGAGATCGTCGCGGGCCGGGCCCTGCCCCGCCGCAGCGGCTCCGACATCGTCCACTACCAGGGCGGTGAGCTGGCCGGCTGGAGTGTCATCGCCGCCGTCGCCGGACTCGGCCACGCCTGGCAGCGGGACGTCGGCATCCCCGTGCGGCTGGGGCGCGGGGGCCCCTGACCGGGGGCGGGATCCAGCCGTCTTCTAGGCCGCCGCGAGGCACGCGCCGGAGGGTTTCAGTCTGACCTCGGCGTACGCGTCGCCGGACGCCCGGACGATGAGGAGCACCGATCCCATGTCAGCCGATCAGCCCGGCCCCGCCTCCGGCGGCCCGGCCACCTTCGTGAACAGCTTCACGCTTCGCACCTCCCCGGAGGAGTTCGAGGACGTCTTCGCCCGCACGGCACGCTTCATGGAGCGCCAGCCCGGATTCCTCGGCTACACCCTCGTACGCCACCTGGAGAAGCCGCACAGCTACGTCAACATCGCCCGCTGGTCCGACGTCTCCGCCTTCCGTGCCGCCGTCGGCCAGGCCGACTTCCGACCGCACGCCGAGGCGCTGCGGGCGATCAGCACCAGCAGCTCCAACCTCTACCTGGAGCGGCACAGCGCGACCGGGGAGGCACGATGACCCGGCGGGTCGCGATCACCGGCATCGGCGTGGTGGCCCCCGGCGGCATCGGCACCAAGCAGTTCTGGCAGACCATCACCGGCGGCCGCACCGCCACCCGGACCATCAGCCTCTTCGACCCCGCCCCCTTCCGCTCCCGGATCGCCGCCGAGTGCGACTTCGACGCCGCGGAGCAGGGGCTGAGCGCCGAGGACGCCGAACGGCTCGACAGGGCGGCGCAGTTCGCCCTGGTCGCGCTGCGCGAGGCCGTCACCGACAGCGGCCTGGAGACCGACCCGGAGACCGCCCACCGCACCGGCGTCAGCCTCGGCAGCGCGGTCGGCTGCACCCAGAAACTCGAACAGGAGTACCTGGCCCTGAGCGGTGGCGGACAGGAGTGGCTGGTCGACCACACCGCCGCGAGCGCCCAGCTCTACGACCACTTCGTGCCGAGCTCCATGGCCGCCGAGCTCGCCTGGGAGGCCGGCGCCGAAGGCCCCTGCACCGTCGTCTCGGCCGGCTGCACCTCCGGCCTCGACTCGGTCGGGCACGCCGTGGCCCTCATCCGCGAGGGCCTGGCCGACGTGATGATCGCCGGGGCCACCGACGCCCCCATCTCCCCGATCACCGTGGCCTGCTTCGACGCCATCCGGGCCACCTCGCCCCGCAACGACGACCCGGCGACCGCGCTGCGCCCCTTCGACCGCACCCGCAACGGCTTCGTCCTCGGCGAGGGCGCCGCCGTCCTGGTCCTCGAGGAACTCACCGCGGCCCGGGCCCGGGGCGCCCATGTGTACGCCGAGATCGCCGGCTACGCCTCCCGCGGCAACGCGTACCACATGACCGGACTGCGCACCGACGGACGCGAACTGGCAGCCGCCGTCGACGCCGCCCTCGACGAGGCCCGCCTCGGCCCCGACGCGCTCGGCTACGTCAACGCCCACGGCACCGCCACCAAGCAGAACGACGTGCACGAGACCGCCGCCCTCAAGCGCAGCCTCGGGGCCGCGGCCCACCGGGTCCCGGTCAGCTCCATCAAGTCGATGATCGGGCACTCGCTGGGCGCCATCGGCTCCATCGAGGTCGCCGCCACCGCGCTGGCCCTCGAACACGGCGTCATCCCGCCCACCGCGAACCTGACCGACCCGGACCCCGAACTCGACCTGGACTACGTCCCCCTGCACGCCAGGGAGCGCGACATGTCGGCCGCGCTCACCGTGGGCAGCGGCTTCGGCGGCTTTCAGAGCGCCATGGTGCTGCGCCGGCCCGAGGGGCGGGCCGCATGACCCCCGTCGTGGTCACGGGCATCGGGGTCGTCGCCCCCACCGGCATCGGACTCGACGCCTACTGGGCGGCGACGCTGCGCGGCGAGGACGGCATCCGACGCGTCCAGGCGTTCGACCCCGCCCGCTATCCCACGCGGCACGCGGGCGAGGTGACCGGGTTCGAGGCGCGCGACCACCTGCCCAGCCGGCTGATCCCGCAGACCGACCGCATGACCCAGTTCGCCCTGGCCGCGGCCGACTGGGCCGTCGCCGACGCCGGCATCGACCTCGACTCCGTGCCGTCGCTGGCACGCGGCGTCGTCACGGCCGGCGCCTCGGGCGGCTTCGGCTTCGGCCAGCGCGAACTGCAGCACCTGTGGGGCGAGTCCCCCAAGAAGGTCAGCGCCTACATGTCCTTCGCGTGGTTCTACGCCGTCAACACCGGCCAGATCTCCATCCGGCACGGCATGAACGGGCCGACCGGCGTCTTCGTCGGCGAGCAGGCCGGGGGCCTGGACGCCCTCGCCCACGCCGGACGCCAGATCCGCTCCGGTGCGCAGCTGATGATCTCCGGCGGCATGGACTGCTCCTTGTGCCCGTACGGCATGGCCGCCCAACTGGCCGGCGGACGGCTCACCGCCGACAGGTACCTGCCCTTCGACGACCGGGCCTCCGGTCATCTGCCCGGCGAGGGCGGCGCGCTGCTCACCCTGGAGAGCGCCGAAGGGGCCCGTGCCCGGGGGCGCCGCCCCTACGGCGAGATCGCCGGATTCGGCGCCACCTTCGACCCGCGCCCCGGGTCGGGGCGGCCCCCGACCCTGCGGCGGGCCGTCGAGCAGGCGCTCGCCGACGCCGGAGCCGACCCGGAGGAGATCGCCGTCGTCCTCGCCGACGGCGCGGGCGTGCCCGAACTCGACGCGGCCGAGGCCGAGGCGCTGACCGCGGTCTTCGGCGCGGGCGGAGTCCCGGTCACCGTGCCCAAGACGGCCACCGGCCGGCTCTACTCAGGCGCCGGTCCGCTCGACGTGGTGACCGCCCTGCTGACCCTGCGCGACGGGCTCGCCCCGCCCACGGTCAACGTCACCCGGGTTCCCGACGCCTACGGCCTCGACCTCGTCGTCGGCCGGCCCCGGCCGGTCACCGGCACCGCGGCACTGGTCCTGGCCCGCGGCCATCACGGCTTCAACAGCGCCATGGTCGTACGGGCCCCCGCGCCCGCCGCCGCGCTCGCGGGGTCCGGGCGGAAGGTGGCGGCGTGAACGGCGGCGAGCTGTACATCCGGGCGACCGGGACCTGGCTGCCCCCCGTCGAACGGGTCGCGGACGCGGTCGCGGACGGGCGCTGCGACGCCGCCGTCGCCCGCTCCACCCGGATGGAGTCGGTGACGGTCTCCGCGGAGGAGCCCGCTCCCGAGATGGCGGCCCGGGCCGCCCGGACCGCACTGGAGCGGGCCGCCGCCGAACCGGGCGACATCGACCTGGTGCTGCACGCCAGCTTCTACTACCAGGGCTTCGACCTGTGGGCCCCCGCCTCCTACGTCCAGCGGACCGCCGTCGGCAACCAGTGCCCCGCGCTGGAGGTCCGGCAGGTCTCCAACGGCGGCATGGCGGCACTCGACCTGGCCTGGGCCTACCTGGCCGCCGACCCGGCCCGGATCGCGGCCCTGGTGACCACCGGCGACCGGTTCTGCCCGCCGGGCTTCGACCGGTGGCGCAGCGACCCCGGAACCGTCTACGGCGACGGCGGCACCGCCCTCGTTCTCTCGCGGCACTCCGGATTCGCCCGGGTCCGCAGCGTCGCGACCGTCTCCGCACCCGACCTGGAGGGCATGCACCGCGGCGACGACCCGTTCGGCCCCGCCCCGTTCAGCCACCGCGAGGTCGTCGATCTGGAGGCCCACAAGCGGGACTTCCTGGCCCGCCACGGCGTCGCCCCGACCGTCGCCCGGGTCGCCGCCGCGCAAGAGTCCGTCGTCAAGCAGGCGCTCGCCGACGCCGGGCTCGGCCTCGCGGACATCGACCGGTTCGTGCTGCCGCACCTCGGCCACCGCAGGCTCCATGTCGCCTACTTCGCCAAGTTCGGCATCGACCCCGCGCACACCACCTGGTCCTGGAGCCGGACGATCGGGCACCTGGGCGCCGGAGACCCCTTCGCCGGACTCGACCACCTGGTCACCGCCGGGGAGCTCGGGCCCGGTGACACGTGCCTGCTCTTCGGCGTCGGCGCCGGCTTCAGCTGGTCCTGCGCCGTGGTCGAGATCCTGAACACGCCTTCCTGGAGGGACCGATGAACGGCACCGCTCGCCCGGTCGCCCTGCTGCTGCCCGGCCAGGGCTCGCAACACCTGCGCATGGCCGCGGGACTCCTGGACGCCGAGCCCGTCTTCGCCGAGGCGATGGACGAGGCCCTGACCGCGCTGACGGACCTCGACGGCCACAGCGCCGGTCTGCGCGAGGACTGGCTGGGGACGGCCGACACCGCGGTGATGGACCACGTCACACGCTCCCAGCCGCTGCTGTTCGCGGTCGACTACGCCCTCGGGCGGCTCGTCCTCGACTGGGGCGTACGGCCCGTCGCCCTGCTCGGGCACAGCATCGGCGAGGTGGCGGCCGCGGTCCTCTCCGGCGTCTTCACGCTGCGGGACGCCGCCGCCCTGGTGCACGACCGCGTCGGGCGGCTGGCACAGGCGCCGCCCGGCGGGATGGTCGCCGTCGCCGCCACCCAGGACGAGGTGGCGCCCTTCCTCACCGACGGTGTGGTCGTCGGCGCCGTCAACGCCCTGCGCCAGACGGTCCTGGCCGGCCTCGACGACCCGCTGCGCGGCGTCACGGCGGCACTCGCCGACGCCGGGTTCGTGCTCCAGCGCGTGCCGGCCTCCACGGCGTTCCACAGCCCGTCCCTGGCCCCGGCCATGCGCGGAGCCGGCGAGCGGATCGCCGCGCTCCCCGTCGGCGAGCCCCGCATCCCGGTCATGTCCGGGTACACGGCCCGCTTCCTGACACCCGCGGAGACGAAGGACCCGGCCTTCTGGTCCCGTCACCCGGTCGCGCCGGTGCTCTTCTGGCCCGCCCTCGACGCGCTCCTCGCGGAAGGGGACCTGGTGCTCGTCGAGGCCGGTCCGGGCCAGGGACTGTCCCAGCTCGCCCGCCGCCACCCGGCCGTGCGGTCCGGCCGCTCCACCGTCGTCCCTCTGCTGCCGGCCCGGCCCGGCACGGCCGAGCAGGACTCGGCCGCCGTACGCGCCGCCGCCGGGGCCCTGGGCGTGTAGCGCGTGTAGTGCGTGTCGAGTGCCTTTGTAGGCACGCGGCCTAGCGTCGCCGGTGGCGCTTCGCCCCTGCTTCTTCCCTCTTCACCCTTCGTTTTTCGAGGACGGTGTCATGCTGACCGATCAGACCAACAGCGAGTTGGGCCGGCATCTGCTGACCATCCGAGGCGTGCAGTTCATCTTCGGCGCCCAGGGCGATCCCTTCGCCATGATCCTGCGCGCCGGTGACGACGACCCGCTCGACCACGGGGCGCGCGCCCGCGAACAGGGCCTGCACGAGAGCAGCGTCGGCGCGTGGGTCACCGCGAGCCGCGAACTCGGCGCCCGCATCCTCGGCGATCCGCGGTTCTCCCCGCGCCACGCCGAGGAGGGGCCGCAGTCCCACCCGGGCGTCGACGTCTGGGAAAACCCCCTGCTGTGCCACGTCGTCCCGCTCGACGACGCCCGCCTCAACCTCGACCCGGCCGCGTACGCCAAGCTCGCCGAGGCCTCCGCGTCGCTGCTGTCGGCCGAGGCGCTCGCGGCGCGGGCGCCGGAGATCGAGGCGGCCTACCGCGAGACGCTCGCCGCGGCGGGCGAACGGTTCGACCTGTACCGGGACTTCGCCGTCCCCGCCGCCCTGCGGGTGGTGGCCGATGTGCTCGGCCTGCCCGCCGAGACCCGCGAGCGCCTGCCCGAACTGCACGCGGGTCTCGCCACCGCCCTGGACGCAGGCCACTGCCCGCAGCAGCTCGGGACCGCCCGGGAGCTGCTCACGGCCGTGTCGGGGCTGTCCGCCGAGCTGACCGGCCTGGTGGACGCCGGCCGTGCCACCGGCCTCGCCGGGCTGTCGCCCGAGGACGCGGTCGCGATCGGCGCGCTCGCCGTCGTGGTGGGCGTCGAGGTCACCGCGACCGCCGTGTGCAACGCCGTCGAGGTCCTGCTGGCGCACCCGGAGCAGTGGCAGCGGATCGGGCAGGACCCCGCGACGGCCCCGGCGGCGGTCCGGGAGGCCCTGCGGCTGGCTCCGCCGCTGCGGTTCGAGAGCCGTATCGCCCGCGAGCAGGTCGAGTTCGACGGCAAGACGATCGAAGAGGGCCGGCGCGTGGTGGTCCTCGTCGACGCGGCCAACCGGGACCCGGAGGCCTTCGCCGACCCGGACGCCTTCACGCCCGGCCGCGGCGACGGCGACCGGTCGCTCACCCTCCTCGGCGGTCCCGCCGCCCCGGTCACCGACGCGCTGGTCCGCGTCCAGACCGAGGCCGCGGTCCGCGCCCTGGCCGCACTCCGGCCCGCCCTGCGCACCAACGCCGAGGTACTGCGCCGCATGCGCTCGGCGGTGCTGCACGGCGTGCTGCGCTTCCCCGTCGCATGACCGGACCGGCCCACACCAGGGGAGGAGCACCGCGGTGCGTGTACTGCTGACAGCCTTCGCACAGGACGCCCATCTCAACGGCGTCGTCCCGCTCGCCTGGGCGCTGCGGACCGCCGGGCACGAGGTCCGGGTGGCCGGCCAGCCGGCCGCGGTCGAGAGCATCACCCGGGCCGGTCTGACGGCCGTGCCGGTGGGCGACAACCACCGGATGGACGCCGTCATCCCCACCGTCGGTCCGGGGATGCTCATGCACCACCTGGACCGCGACTATCTGGAGAACCGTCCCGAGCGGCTGAGCCTCGACTTCCTGCGGGCGTCGAACGCGATGCTGACGGCGACCTTCTACGCCCAGATCAACAACGACTCGATGATCGACGCGCTGGTCGACTACGCCCGGTTCTGGCAGCCGGACCTGGTGCTCTGGGAGCCCTTCACCTTCGCCGGGGCCATCGCAGCCAAGGCGACCGGGGCCGCCCACGCCCGGCTGCTGGCCTTCCCCGACCTCTTCGCCAACACCCATCTGACGCTGCGCCGGCGTCAGGCGGAACTGCCCGCGGCACTGCGCGACGACCCGCTGGAGGAGTGGCTGGCGTACACCCTGGACCGGCACGGGGCCGCCTTCGACCCCGACGTGGTCACGGGACAGTGGTCGGTCGACCAGATGCCCCCCGGGGTGCGGATGGAGCTGGGGCTGCCGACGGTGCCCACGCGCTACGTGCCGTACAACGGGCCGGGCCCGGCCGTCGTACCGGACTGGCTGCGCCGCCCGCCGGAGCGCCGCCGGGTCTGCCTCACCCTCGGGCTCACCATCCGGGACACGGAGTTCCCCAACGCCGTCGACGTGAACGACGTCTTCGCCTCGCTGGCCGACCTGGACGTCGAGGTGGTGGCGACCCTCGGCGAGAAGGAACTCGCCCAGGTGTCGCGGGTGCCGGACAACACGCGGGTGGTCGACCACGTGGCCCTGCTGGGCCTGCTGCCCAGTTGTTCGGCGATCGTGCACCACGGCGGCGCGGGCACCTGGGCGACCGCCGCCGCCTACGGGGTGCCGCAGGTGGCGCTCGGCTGGATGTGGGACGCGATCTACCGGGCCCAGCGGGTGGAGGAGCTGGGCGCGGGGCTGCATCTGCACTCCGAGGGCCTGACCGTCGACATCCTGCGCGACAAGCTCGTCCGGGTGCTCGACGACCCGGCGTTCACGGAGGGGGCGCGGCGACTGCGGCTGGCCATGCTGTCGGCGCCGAGCCCCAACGAAGTGGTGCCGACGCTGGAGAAGCTGACCGCACGTCACCGGTCGCCGGTCGCGGCACGCTGACGGGACGAGGACGGGAGAAGCGTGAACATCCTGGTGACCGGTGCGGCCGGCTTCATCGGCTCGCACTTCGTCAGAACGCTGCTGAGCGGCGGTTACCCGGGGCACGAGGACGACCGGGTGACCGTCGTGGACAAGCTCACCTACGCGGGGACGCTGAACAACCTGCCCCCGCACCACCCACGGCTGGCCTTCGTGCACGGCGACATCTGCGACACCACGCTGCTGGACAAGGTCTTCCCGGGCCACGACGCGGTGGTGCACTTCGCCGCGGAGTCGCACGTGGACCGTTCGGTGGCGGGCGCCGAGGCCTTCGTCCGCACGAACGTGCTCGGCACGCAGGCCCTGCTCGAAGCGGCACTGCGGCACGGGACGGGCGTCTTCGTCCAGGTCTCCACGGACGAGACGTACGGCTCCATCGCCGAGGGGCGCTGGACGGAGGACGAGCCGCTGCTGCCCAACTCCCCGTACGCGGCGTCCAAGGCGTC
This sequence comes from Streptomyces sp. NPDC056948, assembly GCF_042674225.1. Classification (NCBI taxonomy): domain Bacteria; kingdom Bacillati; phylum Actinomycetota; class Actinomycetes; order Kitasatosporales; family Streptomycetaceae; genus Streptomyces; species Streptomyces sp. NPDC056948. The sequence continues at coordinate 22,269 of NZ_JBHUQX010000030.1, read as the reverse complement.
GGCCGATCTGATCGCCCGTTCGTACTGGCGCACCCACGGCCTGGACGTGCGCATCACCCGGTGCGCCAACAACTACGGCCCCGGCCAGCACCCCGAGAAGCTGGTCCCGCTGTTCGTCACCCGGCTCCTCGACGGGCAGCCGGTCCCGCTGTACGGGGACGGCTCCAACCTGCGGGAGTGGCTGCACGTCGACGACCACTGCCGGGCGGTGCGGCTGGTGCTGGACGAGGGCCTGCCGGGGGAGATCTACAACATCGGCGGCGGCACCCATCTGACCAACAAGGAGATGACCGGCCGTCTCCTCGCGCTCTGCGGGCGTGACTGGGACCTGGTGCAGCGGGTGGCGGACCGTAAGGGGCACGACTTCCGCTACGCGGTGGACGACTCCAAGATCCGCCGCGAACTCGGCTACGCGCCGCGCTGGTCGCTGGAGGACGGACTGCGCGAGACGGTCGAGTGGTACGCCGCCCACCGCGACCACTGGGACGTCCCGGAGGAGGGCGCCGACGGGGGGCACACGAGGGGGTACTAAAACTTGAATATCCGGGCCGCCCTCCTCTATGCTCGCCGGGTACCCAAATTTGAGCACCCGAAAGAAGGGGCGGGCATGGGCGGCGCCGATTTGGCGATCCAGACCGAAGCTCTGAAGAAGAAGTACGGCGACAAGGAGGCCCTCGCGGGACTCGACCTGGAGGTACCCCGAGGCGTCGTATACGGCCTTCTCGGCCCGAACGGCGCCGGAAAGACCACCGCGGTCCGCATCCTCTCCACCCTGCTGAAGTACGACGAGGGCCACGCCCGGGTCGCCGGCTACGACGTCGCCACCCAGTCGGCGCAGGTCCGCTACAGCATCGGACTCCTCGGCCAGCACGCCGCGGTGGACGAAGACCTGAGCGGCCGTCAGAACCTCGTGATGTTCGGGCGCTTATACCACATCGGCAAGCGCACCGCGCAGAGCCGGGCCGACGAGCTGCTGGAGCGCTTCGGCCTGACCGAGGCCGCCGGAAAGCCGGCCAAGCAGTACTCCGGCGGTATGCGACGGCGGCTCGACCTCGCCGCCAGTCTCATCCTGGCCCCCTCCGTGCTGTTCCTCGACGAGCCCACCACCGGGCTCGACCCGCGGGGCCGCAACGACGTCTGGGAGTCCGTCCGCGGCCTGGTCGCCGAGGGCCGCACGGTCATGCTGACCACCCAGTACCTCGAAGAGGCCGACCAGCTCGCCGACCGGATCGCCCTGATCGACAACGGCAAGGTCGTCGAGTCGGGCACTCCGGACCAGCTCAAGAACAAGATCGGCGGAGACCGGATCGACGTCGTGCTCCGCCGGGCCCACGACCTCGAACGGGCCGGCCGCATGATCGGAGCCCTGCTGCGGGCCGAGCCCGAGACGGACACCGACAACCGGCGCGTCAGCGTCGTCGTCGCCAACCGGGTCGCCGCCCTCACCGCGGTCGCCCGCGAGCTCGACGACGCCGGCATCGAGGCCGAGGACATCGCCCTGCGCAGGCCCACACTCGACGAGGTGTTCCTGAACCTGACCGGCAACGGGTCGGCCACGTCCGCCGAGCAGAGCCTCAAGGAGGTCGCCCAGTCATGACCGCGATCATCGCGCCCGAACTGCCCAGGAACCCGCTGGCCAAACTGGGCTGGGTCCTCGCGGACTCCTGGACACTCACGATCCGCGGACTGTCCCACTGGGCCCGCAACCCCACCCAGATCCTCGCCGGCCTCGCCTTCCCGATCCTCATGGTGCTGCTGTTCGGCGGCATCTTCGGCAGCGGGATGCAGGTCGAGGGCGGCGGGGACTACATGGACTTCCTGATGCCCGGCATGTTCGTCATGTCGATGGCCTTCGGCATCGGGGAGACCATGGCCGGCGTCACCGCCGACGCCTCCAAGGGCGTCACCGACCGGTTCCGCTCCATGCCCATGTCGGCCGCCTCGGTCGTCATCGGGCAGAGCATCGTCAACATGCTCTACAGCACCGTCGTCCTGATGATCCTCATGGGCTGCGGGGTCATCGCCGGATGGAGCTGGAGCGACGGCTTCGCCCAAGCGCTAGGCGCCTTCGCGCTCCTGCTGTTGCTCCGCTTCGCCCTGCTCTGGGTCGGCATCTACCTCGGCCTGATCATCAAGACCCCGGAGGCGGCCTCCGCCGTCTACACCCTGCTCTTCCCGCTCGGCATCGTCGCCAACACCTTCGCCTCCCCGGAGATGATGCCGGGCTGGCTGGCGACCATCGCCGAGTGGAACCCACTGTCCTCGACCGCCCACGCCACCCGTGAGCTGTTCGGCAACCCCGGGGTCGGCGGCACCTCGTGGATCGCCGAACACGCGATGCTCATGTCCTTCGTCTGGCCGCTCGCGATCTTCGCGGTCTTCTTCCCACTGGCCGTCCGCAAGTACCGGTCCCTGAGCCGGTAAGGACGCCTGAGCCGGGGATGTGAGCCGGCCAATCCCCCGGGCCGGCTCACATCCCCTCGGCTTGTCCACGCCCCGCCCACCGACTCCGGGCGCCACCCCTCGCCCTGCGCGCCGCCCGGCCACCCTCGCGACCGCTCCCGGCGGGCCGCCCCCTCTCGACCGCTCCGCCGCTCCCGGCGGGCCGCCTCCCTCAACCGGTCCGCCGCTCCCGGCGGGCCGCCTCCCTCGACCGGTCCGCCCCTCCCGGCGGCCCGCCTCCTCCACAGCTCCGCCGCTCCCGGCGGGCCCTCCCTCGACCTGTCCACCGACTCCGGGGGCAGCAGCCCCCTTGGCCTGCGCGCCGACCGGCCGCCCCCTCGACCGGTCCGCCTCCCAGCGGGCCGCCCCCCCCGACCGGTCTGCCGCTCCCGGCGGGCCGCCTCCTCCACAGGTCTGCCGCTCCCGGCGGGCCATCCCCCACCTGACAACCGACCCCGGAGGGCCACCCCTTGGCTTGTGCGCCGGCCGTACGGTCCGCTCCTCGACCTGCTCACCGCCCGGGGGCCACCGTGTCGGCTTGTCTGTCGGCCGGGTGGGCTGCGCCTCGGCCGGGTCTGCCGCTCCCGGCGGGCCATCGCTCGACTTGCCCACTGACTCCGGGGGCCACCCCGTCGGCTTGTCCGCCAGCCGGGCGGGCCCGTTCCCTCGACCTGTCCACCGACCCCGGAGGGCCACCCCTTGGCTTGTGCACCGGCCGGACGGTCCGCCCCTCGACCTGCCGCCGCCCCCGGAGGGCCGCCCCCTCGGCTTGCCCGTTTCGGCCGGGTGGGCTGGCCCTCGGCCGGGTCTGCCGCTCCTGGCGGGCCATACCTCGACTTGCCCACCGCACCTCGGTCCGCCCCTCGACCTGACCACCGGCCCGCCAGCCGGTCCGTCCGGCGTACCGCAGGGCCCCCGACGGGACGTCGACCGTGACTGGAGCGGGTGAACCTAGCGTGCACGGTATGACCGTTTTCGATATCGCCATCGCGGAACTGAACGGCCGGGACGACCTGTTGGCCCGGCACCGGGGCCGGGCCCTGCTCATCGTCAACGTGGCGTCCCAGTGCGCCCTGGCCGGTCAGTACGCCGGACTCGACACGCTCGCGCGCCGTCACCACGAGGACGGGCTCAGCGTCATCGGAGTGCCCTGCAACCAGTTCGGCGAGCAGGAGCCGGGCACCCCCGAGGAGATCGCCGGCTTCTGCTCACTGCAGCAGATCTCGTTCCCGCTCACCGAGAAGACCGCCGTCAACGGAGCGGACCGCCACCCCCTGTACGCCGCCCTGACCCCCTGCGCCGACGCGGAGGGCCACACCGGCGACGTGCGCTGGAACTTCGAGAAGTTCCTCGTCTCGCCCACCGGCGAACCCGTGGGCCGATTCGGCCCCACGGTCGACCCGCAGGACCCCGAACTCCTGCGCGCCCTCCGCGCGCAGACGCAGATGCAGTGAGCCCGACGGGCACACCGGCCCGTCGCCCCACACGATGCAGAGAGGATGTTTTGTGAACCAGACGCCGGTTACCGCAACCGACGAGGGCATCCAGGTCGTAGGTGCCCGAGAGAACAACCTGAAGAACGTCTCCCTCGTCATCCCCAAGAACCGGATCTCGGTCTTCGTCGGCGTCTCCGGCTCCGGAAAGTCCTCCCTGGTCTTCGACACCGTCGCCGTGGAGGCCCAGCGGCAGCTCAACGCCACCTTCCCCTGGAACATCCGGCACGACCTGCCCAAGTTCGAACGCCCGCACGTGGACGCGGTCACCCGGCTGACCACCCCGGTCGTGGTCGACCAGCGCCCCCTCGGCGGCAACGCCCGCTCCACCGTCGGCACCGTCACCGACGTCTACACCGTGATGCGCGTGCTCTTCGCCAACCACGGCAACGACGGACTCGGCCAGACCTGGCTCTACTCCTTCAACGACCCCAAGGGCATGTGCCCCGAGTGCGAGGGCCTCGGCCGAGCCCGGCGCCCCAGCCCCGAGCTGATGACCGACCCCGGCAAGTCGATCGCCGAGGGCGCCATCCTCCTGCCCGGCTACACCGTGGGCAGCGCCAACTGGCAGTTCTACGCCAACTACGAGCACCTGGACGCCGAGAAGAAGCTCGCGGACTACACCGACGACGAGACGCACACCCTGCTGCACGGCAGCAGCGGCACGGTCGAGGTGACCTACCCCAACGGCAACGTACTGGCACTGCGCTACGAGGGCCTGGTGGACAGCTTCGTCCGCCGCCACCTCAAGCGGGACACCGGCGGCATGAGCAAGGCGGCCCGCGACAAGGCGGCCGAGTTCTTCACCGACGGTGTCTGTCCCACCTGCGAGGGCGCCCGGCTCAACCAGAAGGCACTCGCCACCCGCATCGACGGCCACAACATCTCCGACTGGTCCCAGATGCAGGTCAGCGACCTCATCGGCGTGGTCGCCACGCTCCGGGAGCGGCTCGACACCCCGCTCGTCACCACCATCATCGAGACGCTGGGGCAGATCCAGGCCATCGGCCTCGGCTACCTCACCCTCGACCGGTCCACCACCTCGCTCTCCGGCGGCGAGGGCCAGCGGCTCAAGCTCGTCAACCACCTCGGCAGCGAACTGACCGGCCTGACCTACATCTTCGACGAGCCCAGCGTCGGCCTGCACCCGCGCGACGTCAGCCGGCTCAACGACCTGCTGCGCGCGCTGCGCGACAAGGGCAACACGGTCCTCGTCGTGGAGCACGACCCCGACGTCATGGCGGTCGCCGACCACGTCGTCGAGATCGGCCCGCGGGCCGGCGTGCACGGCGGGGAGATCGTCTTCGAAGGCGCCTACGACGAACTCCGCACCAGCGACACGCTGACCGGACAGGGACTGCGGCGCACCGGCGGGATCAAGGAGAACCCCCGCCCGTGGGGCCGGACCCTGCCGATCCGGAACGCCACGGCCAACAACCTGAAGAACGTCTCCACGGAGATCCCGTCCGGCGTCCTCACCGCCGTCACCGGAGTCGCCGGCGCCGGCAAGAGCTCCCTGATCGCCCACGCCTTCCGGGGCCAGTACCCGGGGTCGGTCTTCGTCGACCAGTCGCCCATCCCGCGTTCCTCGCGGTCCACCCCGGCGAGCTACCTCAAGCTGATGGACCCGATCCGCAAGCTCTTCGCCAAGGCCAGCGGCGAGGACGCCTCGCTCTTCAGCTTCAACTCCAAGGGCGCGTGCGAGGAGTGCGAGGGCCGCGGCCTGCTCATCACCGAGGTCGCCTACATGGACCCGGTCACCACGCACTGCGAGGTCTGCGAGGGCCGCCGCTTCAAGGAGTCGGTGCTCCAGCACCGGGTGCGCGGCAAGAACATCGCGGACGTCCTGGCCATGTCCGCCGAGGAAGCGGGGGAGTTCTTCCTGTCGGGCCCGCTGCGCGCCAAGGCCAACGCCCTGATCGAGACCGGCATCGGCTACCTCGGTCTCGGCCAGTCGCTGGCCACCCTGTCCGGCGGTGAACGGCAGCGGCTCAAGCTCGCCGACCGGCTCTCCGGCTCGGGCACGGTCTACATCCTCGACGAGCCGACCACCGGCCTGCACCTGTCCGACATCGACAACCTCGTCGGCCTGCTGAACCGGATCGTCGACCGGGGCAACACCGTCATCGTCATCGAGCACGACCTGGCCGTGATCTCCCAGGCCGACTGGGTCATCGACCTTGGGCCCGAGGGCGGCAACACCGGCGGCGAGATCGTCTTCACCGGCACGCCCGCCGAACTGGCGAAGGCGGCGCACTCGCACACCGGACAGCACCTGAGCCTGTACCTGGAGAACTAGGCGGACCAGGCAGAGCTGTCGCGGACCCTTGCGGACAGAACCTGACCGCAAGGGTCCGTAGTTTCGTCCTTGTCAGGAAGAAGGCGTCAGGCAGTAGGCGTCAGGCAGCAGGCCAACCGACGAGAGGCGGCCGTCCATGGTGAAGCACGTGGGACCCGAGGCATCCGGCGACGAGCGCGGAGCGCTCCTGTCCTTCATCGCCGAGCAGCGCGGTGGCATCCGGCGGGCCCTGATCGGCCTGACGGAAGAGCAGGCCTCGTCCCGCCCCAGCGCCAGCGAGCTGTCCCTGGCCGGCCTGCTCAAACATGTCGCCGAGGTCGAGCAGATGTGGGTGTCCATGGCCAAGGGCGAGCCGCCGGCCGTCGTGCGCGACCAGAGCACCTGGCACGAGTGCTTCCGGCTGGTCGAGGGCGAGACCGTCGCCTCGCAGCTCGAGTACTGGGAGAAGGTCGCCGCCGAGACCGAGGCGTTCGTCAACTCGGTGCCGAGCCTCGACGACACCTTCGCGTTGCCCGACCAGCCCTGGTTCCCGCCGGACGGCAGGGTCTCCATGCGCTGGCTGTGTCTCCACCTGATCCGCGAGACGGCCCGGCACGCCGGCCACGCCGACATCATCCGCGAGTCACTGGACGGAGCGACGGCCTTCGCGCTGGTGGCCGCGGAACAGCAAGCGGAGGCCGGGTCCTAACCTGGACCGCATGTCAGCGATCCGCCTGCTCGTGCTCGGCGCGGTCCGCCAGCACGGGCGGGCCCACGGCTACCAGGTACGGGGCGACCTGGAGTACTGGGGCGCTCACGAGTGGTCCAACGCCAAGCCCGGCTCGATCTACCACGCCCTGAAGCAGATGGCGAAGCAGGGGCTGCTGCGGGCGCACGAGATCGCCCCGTCCACGGCCGGGGGCCCGCCGCGCACGGAGTACGAGATCACCGAGCAGGGCACCGAGGAGTATTTCAAGCTGCTCCGGCAGTCGCTCACCGCCTACGACCAGAAGCCGGACGTGCTCACCACCGCGCTCGGCTTCATGGTGGACCTCGGCCGCGAGGAGGCCCTGGGCCTCCTCGAGCAGCGGGTGCGGTCCATCGAGGAGTGGCGCGCGACCGTCGTCGAGGACTACCTGCCCGAGGACGGCCCGCAGCAGCTCGGCCACATCGGCGAGATCATGAACTTCTGGGTCCACTCGGCCGACACGGGCGCGCAGTGGACCCGCGACCTCATCGAACGCATCCGCGCCGGCGCCTACACCTTCGCGGGCGAGGGCGCCCCGTTCGTCGGGGTGCTGCCGGACGACACCCGCTAGGCCGTGTCCGCAAAGTCCCGCCTGCCCCGAGACGCCCGGCACGCACTCTCGCCGCACCGGGCGAAGCCCCAAGTACATCCAGTACGAGGGACTCCGCCCGGCACGCCGACAGCACGCACCAGACGCCGCGGGGCCCGCCCTCCGGGCGGACGACGGGACTTTGCGGACACGACCTAGTGGTGGAACCCGGTGGCCGCCTGCTTGTCCCGGGTCAGGGGGCGCGGCTGCCGGCGCAGTTCGGGGAGCAGCCGTTCCAGGTCCTGGGTGAGCAGCTCGGCGAGGTCCGCGGAGAAGCCGTTGCGGCACACCACGCGCAGCACGGACAGATCCTCCCGGTGCGGCGGGAAGGTGTACGCGGGCACCAGCCAGCCGCTCTCGCGCAGCCGCCGGGAGACGTCGAAGACGTCGTACGCCGTCACGTCCGGCGCGGTCGTGAAGGCGAACACCGGCAGCTCCTCGCCCCGGGTCAGCAGCCGGAAGTCGCCGAGCGCCTCGATCCGTGCGGCCATGCCCGTGGCCACGTCCCGCGCGGCCTGCTGCACGGCCCGGTAGCCGTCCCGGCCCAGCCGCAGGAACGTGTAGTACTGCGCCACGACCTGAGCGCCCGGCCGGGAGAAGTTCAGCGCGAAGGTCGGCATGTCGCCGCCCAGGTAGTTCACCCGGAACACCAGCTCCTCCGGCAGCGCGTCCGCGTCCCGCCACAGCGCCCAGCCGACACCCGGGTAGACCAGCCCGTACTTGTGCCCCGAGGTGTTGATCGACGCCACCCTCGGCAGCCGGAAGTCCCACACCAGGTCCTCGTCGAGGAACGGCGCGACCATGGCACCGGACGCCCCGTCGACGTGCACGGGGATGTCGAGCCCGGTCCGCTCCTGCACCGCGTCCAGCGCCGCGCACAGCTCGGCGACCGGCTCGTAGGACCCGTCGAAGGTCGAGCCCAGGATCCCCACGACCCCGATGGTGTTCTCGTCGCACAGCTCGGCGGCGGCCTGCGGGTCCAGATGGAACCGCTCGCCCTCCATGGGCACCAGCCGGGCCTCCACCTCCCAGAAGTTGCAGAACTTCTCCCAGCAGACCTGCACGTTCACGCCCATCACCAGGTTGGGCCGGACCCCCGGGTACCGGTCGGCGTTGCGCCGCGTCCAGCGCCGCTTCAGCGCCATCCCGGCGAGCATGCACGCCTCGCTCGACCCGGTCGTCGAACACCCCACGGCCGCCGCCGGATCGGGCGCGTGCCACAGGTCGGCGAGCATCGCCACGCATCGCCGCTCGAGCTCGGCCGTCCGCGGGTACTCGTCCTTGTCGATCATGTTCTTGTCCCGGCACTCCGCCATCAGCAGCCCGGCCTCGGGCTCCATCCAGGTGGTGACGAAGGTGGCGAGGTTCAGCCGCGCGTTGCCGTCGAGCATCAGCTCGTCGCGTACCAGTTGATGGGCGGTCGCCGGTGCCACGGGCTGGTCCGGGAGCCGGTGCGTGGGCGGGGCCTCGGCCATGTCGCCGAGGGGGTTGGCGGGGCCGTAGAAGGGGTTGACGGACAAGCGGCGTTCGCCGGACTGACGGGGGCCTTCGTTGAGCGGCAAGGGAGCCTCCAGGGGTGGGGTACGGAACGGGCGGTGGTGTGATCAAGGGCGGCGGTGTCACCGCAGCGGCGTCCCGTCCTCCCGGAGCTGCATCTGCGGCCGCCCCGTCACCAGCAGCCAGGCCGGCAGCGAGGCGACGCAGAGCAGGGTGAGGATCCCGGGGGAGGCGACCAGCACCGCGGCGACGAAGAGGCTGATCCAGCCCTGCCGGGTGATGGCCAGCAGCACCCCGAGCACACCGGCGGACACACCCACCGACGGATGCACGCCGGACACCAGGGCGTGCGCGCACAGACCGAGCGAGGTGCCCACGAACACGGCCGGGAAGATCCGCCCGCCGCGGAACCCGCAGGACGCGGCGACGAGCATCGCGGCCAGCTTCACCACCGCCATGAGGGCGAACTCCCCGGCCGACCAGCCGTCCGGGTCGTGCGCCAGCTCGGCGATCTCGTCGAGCCCCTTGAACAGCGTCAGATGACCGCCCAGGGCCGCGAGACCGCCCAGCACGACCCCGCCCGCCGGGAGCATCAGCATCGGGTGCCGCAGCCGGCGGAAGGCCCCGTGGACGTACGGGAGCGCGCGCACGGCGCACATGCCGAGCAGTGCGCCGACGCAGGCCACCACGACCGCCGCCAGCAGGTCCGACCAGCCGGGCCGGCCCATGGAGGGCAGGTCCAGGTCGAAGCTCGGGTGGTCGATGAGGGTCGCGGTCAGGGCACCGGCCGCGGCGGCGGTCAGCGGCGCGAAGAGGTTGTCCCACAGCAGGCCGCGCGTCTCCTGCCGGCTCAGCACCTCGGAGATGACCAGGGCCGCCGCCACGGGCGTGCCGAACAGCGCGCCGAGCGTCGCCGCCTCCGCCAGGGCCGGCCAGATCCGGCCCGGCGCCCGGGGCAGGAACCGGCTCCCGAGCCAGACCGCGAGTCCGACGTTCGCGGCGATGATCGGGTTCTCCGGGCCGAGGCTCGGCCCGCCGGCCAGCATCAGCGCGGTCGCCAGCAGCAGCCCGGGCAGCACGACGGGCGGCAGGACCGGGGCGTCCAGGCCGAGGGTGGCCGGATCGGGGCCCGCGTGCCCCGGCGCCTTCCACACCACCAGCCCGACCGCGATGCCGGTCGCGATCAGCATCACGAACATCCACGCCACCGAGTACCGGCCGATCCCCAGCGCGTCCGGCACGGTCTGCCACAACACGTCCTCGAGCTGCTCGGCGGCGGTTTCCACCCCCACCAGAATCAGGCTGGAGATCACCCCCACGGCCAGGGCGGGCAGGATCGACGGCAGCAAGGTGCGGGCGGGAGTCGCGGGGGTGACGGAGGGCGCCTGCCGCTCGGAGTCCTGGATCACGGGCACACGATAAACGGATCAAACGGTACAAACAGGAAACACGCTTGCACCTCACGTGGCGTGAGGCCCGACCGTGAAGCACGAAGGAACGAACGAAAGAAAGCACGGAGACACGGAAGAAGAGGGGAGCGGAAGTGAGCTACGCCGTGGGACAGGTCGCGGGCTTCGCCGGTGTCACCGTGCGCACGCTGCACCACTACGACGACATCGGCCTGCTCGTCCCGAGCGAACGCAGCCACGCGGGCCACCGGCGCTACAGCGACGCCGACCTCGACCGGCTGCAGCAGATCCTGTTCTACCGCGAGCTCGGCTTCCCCCTCGACGAGGTCGCCGCCCTGCTCGACGACCCGGAAGCGGACCCGCGCGCACACCTGCGCCGGCAGCACGAACTGCTGACCGCCCGGATCGAGAGGCTGAGCGAGATGGCGGCGGCCGTGGAGCACGCCATGGAGGCACGCAGAATGGGCATCGACCTCACCCCCGAGGAGAAGTTCGAGGTCTTCGGGGAGTTCGACCCGGACCGGTACGAGGACGAGGTGCGCGAGCGCTGGGGCGACACCGACGCCTACCGCCAGTCACAGCGGCGCACGGCCTCGTACACCAAGGAGGACTGGAAACGCGCCACCGAGCGGTTCGACGCCATCCACCGGCGCATGGCCGGCCTGATGGCCGACGGCACACCGGCCGACTCCGGGGCGGCCATGGACACGGCGGAGGAGCACCGCCGCTTCATCGCCGGGACGTACTACGACTGCTCACACGAGATGCACACCGGTCTGGGCGAGATGTACGTCGCCGACCCGCGGTTCACCGCGACGTACGACGCCATCCGCCCGGGCCTCGCGGTGTACCTGCGCGACGCGATCCTGGCGAACGCCGCCCGGCACACCGCGTGACCCCTGGCCCGGGACCCCGTACGGGTCACTCCCGGGCCAGGACCACCGCGGTCCCGTAGGCGCACACCTCGGTGCCCACGTCCGCCGCCTCCGTGACGTCGAAGCGGAACGCGAGCACGCCGTTGGCACCACGCGTGCGTGCCTGCTCGATGAGACGCGCCATGGCCTGGTTGCGGGTCTGCACGAGCGTCTTGGTCAGCCCGCGCAGCTCGCCGCCGACCATCGACTTCAGCCCGGCGCCGATCTGGCTCCCCAGGTGCCGGGAGCGCACGGTCAGCCCGAAGACCTCGCCGAGCACCTCCTGCACGCGGTAGCCGGGTACGTCGTTCGTGGTGACGACGAGGACGTCGGGCTGGGGGCCCTGTCCGCCGCCGTATTCGTCGATGCCCATGGTTCACAGCTTTGACCGGGACCGCCCACAGTGCATCCTGAGTACGCCCATGGAACCTGGGCCGTGACGGCCGCGTTGATACTTTGAGGCAGTCAGCCCCAGCCCGTATCCCCCCAGCAGCAGGAGCCACATCCCCGTGACCACGCTTGCGCTCGGCCCCGAGTGGCTCAGCCCGGACTATCTGATCTCCACGTTCAGCCTGCCCGGCATCCTGCTCATCGTCTTCGCGGAGTCCGGGCTCTTCGCGTTCCTGCCCGGCGACTCCCTGCTGTTCACGGCCGGCCTCTTCGTGGCCGAGGGCACCTACATCACCCAGCCGCTGTGGCTGGTCTGCACGCTGATCGTGATCGCCGCCGTCGTCGGCGACCAAGTGGGCTACATGATCGGCAAGTTCCTGGGCCCGAAGCTCTTCAGCCGTCCCAACTCCAAGCTCTTCAAGCAGGAGAACCTGGACAAGGCTCACGAGTTCATGGAGAAGTACGGCCCCAAGGCGATCGTCCTGGCCCGCTTCGTCCCGATCGTGCGCACCTTCGCCCCCATCGTGGCCGGCGCCGGCCGCATGAAGTACCGCACGTTCCTCACGTACAACATCATCGGCGGCATCGCCTGGGGCACCGGCGTCACCCTCGCGGGCTACTGGCTCGGCCAGATCGGCTTCATCAAGAAGAACGTCGAGTCGATCCTCATCCTGATCGTCCTGCTCTCCGTCGTCCCGATCATCATCGAGTACCTGCGCGAACGCTCCAAGAAGAAGCGCGCGGCGGCCGCGGCCCCGGCCCCCCAGTCCCAGCTCCCCGCCATGGACGACGCCACGACCCAGCTCCGCCGCATCACCCCGGACGACCAGCCCCCGCACCAGCAGCAGCCGTACGGCAACCAGAACGGCTACAACGACCAGCAGTACTACAACCAGTACCCCCAGGCCCCGGGCTACGGCCAACAACAGCAGCAGTACGGCACCCAGCAGGGGAATCAGCAGCCTTACAACGGCGGCTACTGACCCGACCTGCTTTCCAGGGGCGCGGGGAACTGCGCGAGCAACCCCCACCGGCCCGCGGCCGCCAACGACACTAGAAACCCCTGGTCCGCTTGGCGGCCCGTCGCTTCTCCGCAGACCCGATCCGCAGGAACATCCGCGAGATCTCGGACCCCAGATTCACCCCGATGGCGATAGCCATGGCCAACGCCACCGCCTTGGACAGCGACACCAGCCCCTCGTCGATCTCGTTCTGCGCGATCGCCAGCAGTCCGAAGTACGTCGCGGAACCCGGCAGCAACGGCCCGATCGCCGCAGTCGTGAACGGCAGAGCCGAAGCGAACTGATACCGCGACAGCAACTGCCCGAACAACCCCACCAGCCCGGCGGCCGCAGCCGTCGACGCCACCGGCGAGATCTCCCCGGCATAGTGCATCGCGCCGTACACGATCCACGCGACACCGCCGTTCAGCGTCACCCACACCACGGTGGATCGTTCCTGCTGAAGCAGCACGGCGAACGCCAGTGACAACAGCATCGACGCCCCGATCAGCATCACCGGCTCGTCGGAGACCCCGAGCGCCGCGTCGGGGTTCAGCCGCGCCCCCAGTTGCACGCCGAAGTACAGCACCAGCAGCACACCCGCGACGATGCCCACGAAGAAGTACAGAACCTCCAGCAGACGCGCGGACGCGGTGATGTAGAAGCCGGTCAGACCGTCCTGCACCCCCGCCACCAGCGCCCGCCCGGGCAGCAGCGCGAACAGCCCACCGGTGATGACCGCGGAGGCGTTCACGTCCACATGGACCAGCGTCAGCGTGACGCCGATCGCGGCCGGCGGCATCGCGGCCACCGTGAACTGGTAGAACTCCGGCAGCCCGCGCCCCGCGCACAGCCACGCCAGCCGGTCACCGAGCATCGCGCCGAGCGCGGCCGCGACGAACACGAGCAGGTCGCCGCCGACGAGCACGGAGGCCGCACCGGCCAGCAGCCCGCTCGCGCCGGTCAGCGCCCAGCCGGGGTAGGGGTGCCGGTTACGGCGGATCTCCGCCAGCCGCCGGTAGGCCTCCTCAAGGGAGACCGCCGTCTCGTCGTCGCTGAGGTCGTCCACGAGCTGGTACACGGCCGCCAGCCGCGTGTAGTCGGTGCCTCTGCGGCGCACGGTCCGCGACGCCGTGACCGGGTCCTCGACGAGCGATGGCTGGTAGGAGATCGCCAGCAGCGTGAAGGTGACGTTCGGCTCGCAGCGGTCGAGGCCGTAGGACCGGCAGACGGCGAACATGGCCGCCTCCACGTCCTCGGCGCCCTCACCGCCCGCCAGCAGCAGCTCGCCGATACGCAGCGTCAGGTCGAGCACACGCGGCACCGCGGGCCCCGACTCGTCGCTGCTGCGCTGGATCGTCTCCGGCGCAGGCCGCTCCGCCACCGGCATGCGCAGCATGGTGCGCATCCGGTCCTGCCAGGGCACGTCCTTGGTCAGGCTGACCACGGGGATCCCGCTCGGCGGGGTGAACGCCGACAGGGCCTGCTTCGCGCTGTACGTGCTCGGTGTCGTGAACGCCGACCCCTCCGGCTCCGCCGAGGGCGCCTGCGGGACGCCCATGCCCTCCGGCAGGGAGAACTCGGACGTCGTCTCGGCTTCCGTACCGGCCGTCCTGGGGACGGCCAGCCCTTCCGGGATCGCGAACTCCGACGTCGTCGACATGTCCCCGTCGACGGCGGCCCCGCCGGGAGGCGAGAACGCACTCCTGGCCTCGTCCGACTTCGGCTTGCGGTCCTCCGCGTCCGTCACTGCCTGGCGCTCCCTGTACGACACGTCAGCCTCAGTACCCCCTCAGCTTCAGTATGCGCACATACGGACGAACGGGCCGCACGCGCAGGCGTGCGGCCCGGGGGGCGTCAGAAACGGGTCAGTGCCCGCCCGACTCCTTGAAACGCTTGTAGGACCGCTCGATCTCGACCTCGGCGTCCGTACGGCCCACCCAGTCGGCACCCTCGACCGACTTGCCGGGCTCCAGGTCCTTGTAGACCTCGAAGAAGTGCTGGATCTCCAGGCGGTCGAACTCCGACACGTGGTGGATGTCCCGCAGGTGCTCCACACGCGGGTCCGTCGCCGGCACGCACAGCAGCTTGTCGTCGCCACCGGCCTCGTCCGTCATACGGAACATGCCGATCGCACGGCACTTGATGAGACAGCCCGGGAAGGTCGGCTCGTCCAGGATGACCAGCGCGTCCAGCGGGTCGCCGTCCTCGCCGAGGGTGTTCTCGACGAAGCCGTAGTCGGTCGGGTAGGCGGTCGAGGTGAAGAGTCGCCGGTCCAGGCGGATACGACCGGTCTCGTGGTCCACCTCGTACTTGTTGCGCGAACCCTTCGGAATCTCGATCGTGACGTCGAACTCCACCGGTGGCTCCTCCATGATCAACACATAGTTCTGGTGGTTAAGTGTCCCTCACGCAGGTGTGTGATCGCGAAAGGGGCTGGTGTTCGTGCCAGAGCTGAGGCCTTGGCGGTCCGCGAGACCGCACATGGTGCGGATCGCGGGTGCCGTACGACCGCACCTGGCCCGGGCCGCCGCGGCCGCGAAACCGCGGGTCGCGCGGCTTGCACGGGCCGGGAAACCGCAGGTCGCGCGGCTCGCGCGGCCGAAGACCTGGCAGTACACCGCGGGTGCCGCCACCGCCGGTCTCGCACTGGCCGCCGGTGTGGTGACCGCCGCCGGTCCCTGGGACTCCTCGGGTCAGCGTACGGCCGAGCGGGACCGGGCAGCCGCCCTGAACCGCCCGGGTGGCACAGATCACGGCGGCACCTCCGGCGCCCCCGGCCGGCCCCGGCCCGCCCCCAGCGCCGCCCCGGTGCTGACCGGCCTCGGCGGCGTCAGCAAGGTGAGGTCCGCCCCCGACGGCAAGGCCCTCGCGCACGTCCTCACACCCCTGCTGGAGGACCCGGCGCTCGGCCCCCGGCCCGCCGCGGCGGTCGTGGACGTCACGAGCGGCAGGCGCCTGTACGGCACGGGCTCGGACGCCGCGCTCACCCCGGCCTCGACGACGAAGATCGCCACGGCCGTCGCCGCGCTGTCCGCCATGGGCGCCGACCACCGCATCACCACCCGCGCCGCGCTGGAACCCGACACGAGGGAAGTCGTCCTGGTCGGCGGCGGCGACCCCACGCTCACGGCCCACGAGGACGCTGGGGGAAGTTCGGCGAGCCTGCGCGAACTGGCCGCCGAGACGGCCGGATCCCTGGCCGATCGGGGCGTCCGCGAGGTGACGCTCTCCTACGACACGACCCTCTACGCGGGCGACGAAAAGCACCCGATCGGAGTCAACCCCAACCTCGCCCTCGTCAGCCCCCTGATGGCCGACGAGGGCCGCACCGATGACTCGACGAGCGGCCCGGTCGCCCGTGTCCCCGACCCGGCGGCGGACGCGGCCCGCCGCTTCGGGGACCTCCTGAAGTCCTACGGCATCGAGACCACGGCCCCCGGCCCGTCCAAGGCCACCACCCGGGCCAAAACCCTCGCCACGGTCTCCTCGCCCCCGCTCTCGGCCCTCGTCGAACGCATGCTGACCAACAGCGACAACGACATCGCCGAGGCCCTCGCCCGCCAGACGGCCCTCGCGACCGGCGACCGCGCCGACTTCGACGGTGCCGACCGGGCGGTCAGCGCGCAGTTGCGCAAGCTCGGCCTCCCCCTGAAGGGCGCCTCCTTCAGGGACGGCAGCGGACTGAACCGCGCCGACCGGCTGACGGCGGACCTCCTCACCGCCCTCCTGGCCAAGGCGGCCGACCCCGACCGCCCCGAACTCCGCCCGGCCCTCACCGGCCTCCCCGTCGCCGGCTTCACCGGCACCCTGACCAGCCGCTACACGGACGGAGCAGCCGGCGTCGTACGCGCCAAGACCGGCACCCTGACCGGCGTCAACACCCTCGCGGGCACCCTGGTCGACCAGGAAGGCCGCCTCCTCGCCTTCGCGTTCATGGCCAACGACACGACGAACCCGGGGGAGGCCCAGAAGGCCCTGGACAGAGCGGCGACGACGCTGGCGAAGTGCGGCTGCGGATAACCACAGCCCGAACTGCTGCCTGCTGCCTGCCTGGCTGTGGGCAGTCGTTCCGCTGGGGCGGAACGGGTGGGCACAGCCTGCAACGCCGAGCACCGGCCAAGAAACCCCGGCCCCTGCCGACCCCGCCGAACGCCGAGCTCCCACGACCTCCCTCGGCGTCACCCAGCTCTCGCCGCCCTGCCCCAGCGGCGAGCGCTCACGTACGGTTGACGCATGACGAGCATCGGTGGTGCTTCAACCGGCATGGTCGACTGGAATCTCGCGGTCGCGACCGCGACCCGGCTCGTACGGCCGGGCCCCGACGTCAGCCGGGACGAGGCCCGCGCCGTCGTCGCGGAACTGCGCCGGCACGCCAAGGCCTCGGAGGAACACGTCCGCGGCTTCACCCGCCTGGGCACCGAGGAGGGGCACGACACCCCTGTCCTCGTCGTGGACCGCCCCGGCTGGATCCGCGCGAACGTCGCCGGCTTCCGGGAACTCCTCAAGCCCCTGCTCGACAAGATGCAGGACCGGCGCGGCAACACCCCCGGCGGGGCGGTGATGAGCGCGGTCGGCGGCAAGGTCACCGGCGTGGAGCTGGGCATGCTGCTGTCCTTCCTGGCCTCCCGCGTCCTCGGCCAGTACGAGACCTTCGCCCCCGCCACCAGCCGGCTCCCGGCCGCGGAGAACGGCGGCGGCCGGCTCCTGCTCGTCGCCCCGAACATCGTGCACGTGGAGCGCGAACTCGACGTCGACCCCCACGACTTCCGCCTCTGGGTGTGCCTCCACGAGGAGACCCACCGCACCCAGTTCACCGCCGTGCCCTGGCTGCGGGACCACCTCGAGGGCGAGATCCAGTCCTTCCTGGGCGAGACCGACGTCGACCCCATGACCGTCCTGGAACGCGTACGCGAAGCCGCCCAGAGCCTCGCCGGGGGCCGCCCCGAGGCCGAGGAGGACGACGGCGGCCGCTCCCTCGTCGAGATCGTGCAGACCCCCGCCCAGCGGGAGATCCTCGGCCGCCTCACCGCCGTCATGTCCCTGCTGGAGGGCCACGCCGACTTCGTGATGGACGGCGTCGGCCCGGACGTCGTACCGACCGTCGGCGAGATCCGCGAGAAGTTCCAGCAGCGCCGCGCCAAGGGCGCCTCCCGCCTGGACCTGGCCCTGCGCAAGCTCCTCGGCCTGGACGCCAAGCTCCGCCAGTACCGCGACGGCGAACGCTTCGTACGGGCCGTCGTCGACGAGGCCGGCATGGACGGCTTCAACCGCGTGTGGACCTCGCCCAACACCCTCCCCACCAAGACGGAGATCGCCAAACCGGCGGACTGGATCGCGCGGGTGCATCGCAGGGCCGAGTAGTGAACATCGCGGGAAGGTCGTGAAAGGAAACCGGCCGACGGCAGGCGAACGCCCCTCCAATCACCCGTCCGAGGGACCGTGAGGCAGGGGTAGGCGTGCAATGCTCGGGGAACGGCCCGGTTCTGTCACCATCTACACACTCTGCGTGACCGAACCTCGGGCTCACCCCCCGACAACTTCATGAAGGGAACCGGACATGGGTCCCCATCCTGCGGTCGCGGCGATACGCCTGGCGGTCCGCCGCGTCCTCCACGACCTCCTCACCGAACACCACAGCACCACCGCCGCACTCCAGCACGCCCCCTCGCACGAGCCGCCGCCCCCGCCGCTCGTGCTCGTGGCATGCTCCGGCGGCGCCGACTCCATGGCCCTCGCCTCCGCCCTCGCCTTCGAGTCCCCCAAACTCGGCATCAGAGCCGGCGGGGTGACCGTCGACCACGGCCTCCAGCCCGGTTCCGACGCACGCGCCGCGGAAGTCGTCCAGCGCCTGCGCGAACTCGGCCTCGACCCGGTCGACTCCGTCGCCGTGACCGTCGGCCGCAGCGGCGGCCCCGAAGCCGCCGCCCGCGACGCCCGCTACACCGCACTCGACACCGCGGCCGAACGCCATGGCGCCACCGCGGTCCTGCTCGGCCACACCCGCGACGATCAGGCCGAAACCGTCCTGCTCGGCCTCGCCCGGGGCTCCGGCATCCGCTCCCTGTCCGGCATGGCCGCGGTCTCGGGGGCCGGCGGCCGTTACCGGCGCCCCTTCCTGGAACTCGACCGGCAGACCGCCCGCAAGGCCTGCATGGTCCAGTCCCTGCCCGTCTGGGACGACCCCCACAACGCCGACCCGGCCTACACCCGCTCCCGGCTGCGCCACGAAGGCCTGCCCGCCCTGGAGAAGGCCCTCGGCAAGGGCGTCGTCGAAGCCCTCGCCCGTACGGCACAGCTCTCCCGCGACGACGCCGACGCCCTCGACGGCTGGGCCGGCCGGGCCGAGGCCACCGTCCGCGACGCCACCGGGCTGCTGGAGTGCGCCAAGCTCTACGCCCTGCCCCCCGCCGTACGCCGCCGCATCCTGCGCCGGGCCGCCATCGCGGCCGGTGCGCCGGCCGGCTCGCTGTTCGCCCGCCACATCGAGGAAGTCGACCGGCTCATCACCGGCTGGCGCGGTCAGGGAGCCATCAACCTCCCCGGCAAGGTCGTGGCCCAGCGGCAGGGTGGCAGACTGGTGATTCGGCAAGGCTGAACCAACGACCCCTCCGGGCGATCGGTGGAGGGGCCGCTCAGCCGGTGGGACGACCGAAAGTGATGCGGGTGGACGCGAAAGACATGGGTGCCGACCTTCAACAGGTCCTCATCACCAAAGAAGAGATCGACGCCAAGCTCGCCGAGCTGGCCGCGAAGATCGACGCGGAGTACGCGGGCAAGGACCTGCTCATCGTCGGAGTCCTCAAGGGC
This sequence comes from Streptomyces sp. NPDC056948, assembly GCF_042674225.1. NCBI lineage: Bacteria > Bacillati > Actinomycetota > Actinomycetes > Kitasatosporales > Streptomycetaceae > Streptomyces > Streptomyces sp. NPDC056948. Next base: position 2,698 of record NZ_JBHUQX010000030.1, on the reverse strand, counting down.
GCGGTGATGGTCATGGCGGATCTCGCCCGGGCGCTGTCCACCCCCGTCACCATGGACTGGATGGCCGTATCCTCGTACGGGGCGGGAACCCAGTCCTCCGGTGTGGTGCGGATCCTCAAGGACCTCGACACCGACATCAAGGGCAAGCACGTCCTCATCGTCGAAGACATCATCGACTCCGGCCTGACCCTGTCCTGGCTGCTCTCCAACCTCGGCTCGCGCGAGCCCGCCTCCCTCAAGGTGTGCACCCTGCTGCGCAAGCCCGAGGCCGCGAAGGTCGCCATCGACGTGGAATGGGTCGGATTCGACATCCCCAACGAATTCGTCGTCGGCTACGGCCTGGACTACGCCGAGAAGTACCGCAACCTTCCGTTCGTCGGTACGCTCGCGCCCCACGTGTACGGCGGCTGAATCCCGGCCGCAGTGCCGTGACGGGTGATCGGGAACCCCAGCGGACTTCCCGCCGTTGGAGCATGCGTAGACGGATCGCCAGTCGTCCCGCGCAGCTTCAGGTGACAATGCTGGGGTACCGTCCGAAGAACAGTCTTTATCAAACTCACTATGGCAGGAGGGACGGGGCGGCACCGCTCCGTATGGATGGACGTGAAGCGATACTTCCGTGGGCCGGTCATGTGGATCGTGCTGGCCGTCCTTGCCGTGGTCGTGTTGATGCAGGTCGTCGGCTCGTCCGGCGGCTACAAGACGGTGGACACCGGCCAGGTCGTCCAGGCGATCAATGACAACAAGGTCGATTCGGCCAAGCTGACCACCGGCGACGAGCAGACCATCAAGGCCGAGCTCAAAGACGGCGTAAAGATCGAGGGCAGCTCGAAGATCCAGGCGAGCTACATCGGCGACCAGGGCGTGACGATTGCCAGCACGCTCCAGGCCAAGTTCCAGGACAAGCAGATCCCGGACGGCTACACGGTCTCGCCGTCGAAGCAGAACCCGTTCGTCGGGATCCTGCTCTCGCTGCTCCCCTTCGTCCTCATCGTCGTCGTCTTCCTGTTCCTGATGAATCAGATGCAGGGCGGCGGCTCCCGGGTCATGAACTTCGGGAAGTCCAAGGCCAAGCTCATCACCAAGGACACCCCGAAGACGACGTTCTCGGACGTCGCGGGCTCGGACGAGGCCGTCGAGGAACTCCACGAGATCAAGGAGTTCCTCCAGGAGCCGGCCAAGTTCCAGGCCGTCGGCGCCAAGATCCCCAAGGGCGTGCTGCTGTACGGCCCGCCCGGCACCGGCAAGACCCTGCTCGCGCGTGCCGTCGCGGGCGAGGCGGGCGTGCCGTTCTACTCGATCTCCGGTTCCGACTTCGTCGAGATGTTCGTCGGTGTCGGTGCCTCCCGAGTCCGTGACCTGTTCGAGCAGGCCAAGGCGAACGCCCCGGCGATCGTCTTCGTCGACGAGATCGACGCGGTCGGCCGCCACCGCGGCGCCGGCCTCGGCGGTGGCCACGACGAGCGCGAGCAGACCCTGAACCAGCTGCTCGTCGAGATGGACGGCTTCGACGTCAAGGGCGGCGTCATCCTGATCGCCGCCACGAACCGCCCGGACATCCTCGACCCGGCCCTTCTGCGCCCCGGCCGCTTCGACCGCCAGATCGCGGTCGACCGCCCGGACATGCAGGGCCGTCTGGAGATCCTCAAGGTCCACCAGAAGGGCAAGCCGGTCGCGCCCGACGTCGACCTGTCGGCGGTCTCCCGCCGTACGCCCGGCATGACGGGTGCCGATCTCGCCAATGTGCTGAACGAGGCCGCCCTGCTGACGGCCCGCAGCGACCAGAAGCTGATCGACAACCACATGCTGGACGAGGCGATCGACCGTGTGGTCGCGGGCCCGCAGAAGCGGACCCGGATCATGTCGGACAAGGAGAAGAAGATCACCGCGTACCACGAGGGCGGTCACGCCCTGGTCGCGGCGGCCTCACCCAACTCCGATCCCGTCCACAAGATCACGATCCTGTCCAGAGGCAGGGCCCTCGGCTACACGATGGTGCTGCCGGACGAGGACAAGTACTCGACCACGCGCAACGAGATGCTCGACCAGCTCGCCTACATGCTGGGCGGCCGCGCGGCCGAGGAGCTCGTCTTCCACGACCCGACGACGGGTGCCGCCAACGACATCGAGAAGGCCACCGGTCTGGCCCGCGCGATGGTCACGCAGTACGGCATGACCGAGCGTCTCGGCGCGATCAAGTTCGGCGGCGACAACTCCGAGCCGTTCCTCGGGCGTGAGATGTCTCACCAGCGCGACTACTCGGAAGAGGTCGCGGCGCTGGTCGACGAAGAGGTCAAGAAGCTCATCGAGACCGCGCACAACGAGGCGTGGGAGATCCTGGTCGAGAACCGCGACGTGCTGGACAACCTGGTCCTGGCCCTCCTCGAGAAGGAGACGCTGGGCAAGGAGGAGATCGCCGAGGTCTTCGCCCAGATCGTCAAGCGCCCGCCGCGGCCTGCCTGGACGGGCTCCTCCCGTCGTACGCCGTCCACCCGTCCGCCGGTCCTCTCCCCCAAGGAGCTGGCCCTGACGAACGGGGCGAACGGCGCGACGCCGGCGATCACCACCGCGAAGAGCACCGCGGCGGAGCCCGCCCCGGCGCCCGAGCGAGCCCCGGAGGAACGCCCCGAGAGCTGACCACCGCTCTCCCGGCGGCCCCCGGGCCCGGAATGGATGCCGCGCCCCCCAGGTTTTAGCC
>NZ_JBHUQX010000029.1:0-36795 GCF_042674225.1 Streptomyces sp. NPDC056948 | reverse complement strand
CCTCCATGCCGCTCGGCCGGGCCGGCTCCCCGCTCGGGGCCGGGGTCGTGCGGGAGGCGGCCGGCGAGGCCCGGACGGCCGGGGCGGGGTCCGCCCGGGAGACGGTGGCCGGGGTGCTGCCCGCCGGGCCGTTCGCCCGGACGGATTCCCTGCTCGGAGCCGGAGCCGGAGCCGGAGCCGGAGCCGAAGCCGGAGCCGGGGCCGAGGTCGCGCGGGAGGCGGTCGGCGAGGTCCGGTCGGCCGGGGCGGGGTCCGCCCGGGGCACGGCGGCTCAGGCGCCGGCCTCCGTGCCGCTCGCTCGGCCCGGGTCCCTGCTCGGGGTCGGCGTCGCGCTGCCCGGGCCGCTCGACCACGCCCGCGGGGTGCTGCACCGGGTGACCGGATTCCCCGAGTGGGACGGCTTTCCGCTGCGGGAGGCGCTGGCGGAGCGGCTCGGGGTGCCGGTGGTGGTCGACAAGGACACCAACGCGGCGGCGCTGGGCCTGGCCGCCGGGGGCGAGGGCGGCTCCTTCGCCTATCTGCACCTCGGCACGGGGCTGGGAGCCGGTCTGGTGATCGGCGGGACCCTGCACCGGGGGGCCAGGACCGGGGCCGGGGAGTTCGGCCACCAGGTGATCCAGCTCGACGGCCCGCCCTGCACCTGCGGCGACCGCGGCTGCGTCGAGGCGCTGTGCCTCGGTGCGGTGGCGCGCGGCGACACGGGGGAGGCGGCCCGGGTCCTGGGCGCCGGGGCGGCGAACCTGGTGGGCCTGCTCGACATCGACGTCGTCCTGCTGGGCGGCCGCACGGTGGCCACGGCTCCGGAGGCGTTCGTGCGGGGGGTCGGGACGGTCCTGGAGGCCTGGGCCCGGCGGACGGGCCAGGAGGCCGTGCCGGTGCGGGTCGCCGCCGGGGGCGGGCGAGTCGTGGCGGTGGGGGCGGCTCAACTGGTGTTGGGGCCGGTGTTCGGGCGTGGCGGTGGGTGAGGTGTCCTCCAAGACCCCGGACCCTGCCCCCAGGTGTGCGCGTAAGGGCATGTTCTTCTCGCGGCCGACTCGGTAGACGTAGTCGGTCGATCGGCTGTCCGGTTCCGGGGAGAGGGAGAAGACATGCGGGCCTTCCACCAAGGGCATGGCGGTGCGGTCGACCGGGCAGCGGGCGGATCCTCCGCCGGGCCACCGGCGTCACCGCTGAGCGCGGCCTGGATCCGGCATGTGCAGCGCGTGGCCGCGGTGGACCACGACACCCGTGACGTGGCACCCGAGGCCGAGCACGCCCAGGTGCAGCGGGCCGCCCTCGACCGGGCCCTCGGTTCCCCGGCCAAGCCCATGGAGCCGGGCCTGCGCTCCGAGATGGAGCAGCGCTTCGGCGGGACGGACTTCAGCGGCGTCCTCGTGCACGACGGGCCCCAGGCACGCGAGTCGGCGGCGGTCCTGGAGGCCAAGGCGTTCACCAGCGGTCGCCATGTCGTCAACGGCGGCGGGATGACCAAGAAGGACTGGGCGCACGAGCTGGCCCACTTCGAGGACCAGCAGACCGGACCCGTACCGGGCACGGACAACGGCGCGGGCGTCAGCATGTCCGCCCCGGGCGACGCGGGCGAACGCCACGCGGAGACGAAGGCGGACCGGGTCATGAGCGGGCCGGCGCCCGTGCAGCGCACCGCCGCCACCGAGAAGGCCGCGGCCGCCGGCTGCGCGGACGGGGACGGCTGCGGCGGCGACGGTACGGCCGTCCAGCGCCTCCACGTCATCAAGGCCGGCTCCACGGAGTACCCCAAGAAGCAGCCCGACTCCGACGACTTCTTCGTGGGCCAGGACACGAACGACCAGGGGAGCTGGTACGACGAGCGCTCCCGTTACGCGCCGCCCAAGCCTCACCTGGTCTACGCGGGCGAGGTGGACCTCGCCGTGTCGGACGCGTTCGACCTGGCGGTGGAGCACGCCGGCGACGGCAAGGAACCGAAGAACTTCTTCGCCACCGACAAACAGCTCGGCGCGTCGATCAAGAACCTCCCCGGCGCGGGCAAGAAGCGCGGGCTCTCGCTGTCGAAGACCGGCAGGACCCTGACCATCGAGGGATCGGGCCGCAAGGTCGTCCTCTACGAGGTAGAGCCCAAGTACCGCAAGGAGAAGGGCGGCGAGAAGACCAAGGGCCTCGACGTTCTCACCCCGCAGCGCTGCAACGACATGATCGGATTCGTGACCGGCAAGCCGTCCATGTACCGCGAGGCCGACAACCGCTACTGGGACACGATCGAGAAGTTCCTCGTGCGCATGGAGCCCGAGGGCGACTGGCAGGGGAAGTTCCAGGAAGCCATCGACGGCGGCGACCCGGCCGGATACGACCGGATCACCTTCGGCATGAGCGGCCGCTTCCAGCAACTGGTCCGGCAGTCCCCCGAGAACGCCGAACGGGTGCTGCAGGACCTGGAGGCCAACCAGCACGCCGCCATCCCCAGGGTCGGCGACGGAATGGTGACCATGGCCCGGCCCGACGCCCAGCAGCACGAAACGCGTGCGCAGGCCCGCCGCGAAGGCGCCGACGACCACATGGACTACCACTACGGCGGTGTGGTCGCCGTGAGCGGCAGCGACTACATCACCATGGAGAACTACGCGCGCGAACAGCACGCCGACAGCATGAGCACCCTCGACCGCAACGATCCCCTCTGGTACTTCCGGATGTACGGCAAGGAGACCGGCCGGACGTGGCACGAGGGCTGGACCGCCTCCGCCGGCAACGGCTTCCTGGGCGCGACGCTCACGCTGACCCTGCGCCGCTGAGCGGGACCGCGGGTGCCGCCGGCGCAGAAACCACCCGACCCCAAGGTCGTCGAGCATCTCCGGCACGCCCAGCGGTGCGCCGGCAACGCGGCCGTCGTACGCATGCTCCGAGCCGGAGGGGCAAGCGGAACGGCCTGAGACCTGCTCCCGGGGGCCGGCCGTCCGCCGACCGGGTGGATTCGCGCCGCCGTTCGGGGGCTGTTCCGGGCCGTGTCGCTCGCGATCGCCCACTTCCGGCAATGTCACATGGCCATGCGACTCTGCACGCCCGCTCACCTCTGCCTGGCGGCGGCAGCCGCCGTCCTGCTCACTGGTGCCCACCCGTCGTACGCGGACGATCCGGCGCCCGCCTGTGCCGCGCCCGACGATCACACCTTCCCGCTCACCACCCGCATCCACGGCGGGCCGGACTCCTACGCGGCCGGGGGCGGGTACGGGACCTGGTACCTCGATCTGACCAACACGACCGACCGGACCTGCACCGGGATCCATCCCGTCGTCGTGCTCGTGGACGCCAAGAGGGCCCTTGAGCCGTCCCAGCCCCGGCTGGAGTTCTTCGAGGGGACGCGGGCCCACACCGCGCGGTTCGAGAAGACCGGCGAGGACGAGCTCGTCGGGGCGCTGGCCGACGACGAGGGCCGGTTCGCCGGGTTCACCGTCGGGCCGGGAAAGACCGTCACCGTGAAGGTGCGGCTCGCCGTCACCTCGGACGCCGTGCCCAACCATGTCACCGCCAACGCCGCCGTCGTCCAGCGGCACGACGACGACGGGGACTGGGTCGGGCAGTCCAACGACTACCGGTTCGGCATCGACGGTGATGCCCCGATCGACGGTGGCGACGGGGAGATCGACGGCGGCACCGACTCCCAGCCGGAGACCGAGCCGCAGCCCGAGGCCTCGGTCCCGCCCCGCGAGGACCGCTTCCCGTTCGCCGAGGAACTCGCCCGCACCGGAATCGGCGTCCGGGTCGCCGCCGCCGCGGCGGCGCTGCTGCTCACCGGGGGCGGGGTACTGCTCCTGGCGCGCCGGCGACGCTGAGGCGGCCGTTCCGCGGTGCGGGCCCGTGCACCGTCCCGCCCTTCGGGACGCCGCGACCGGCCCATTCCGCATGATCCGGCCACTGTTTAGGCTGGGTCGCAGGCTGGACCGCGTACGGCAGGAGATCCCGCACATGGCAGACCGCAAGCCCATCGAGTCGTGGCTCACCGACATGGACGGTGTGCTCATCCACGAGGGCGTGCCGATCCCCGGCGCCGACGCCTTCCTGAAGAAGCTGCGTGAGTCCGGGAAGCCCTTCCTGGTCCTCACCAACAACTCGATGTACACCCCGCGCGACCTGCACGCCCGGCTGCGCCGCATGGGCCTGGACGTGCCCATCGAGAGCATCTGGACCTCGGCCCTGGCCACCGCCCAGTTCCTGGACGACCAGCGGCCGGGCGGGTCGGCGTACGTCATCGGCGAGGCGGGCCTGACCACCGCGCTGCACGACATCGGCTACATCCTGACCGACCACGAGCCGGACTACGTCGTCCTCGGCGAGACCCGCACGTACTCCTTCGAGGCCATGACGAAGGCGGTGCGGCTCATCCTCGGCGGCGCCCGCTTCATCTGCACCAACCCCGACGAGACCGGCCCCTCCACCGAGGGCCCGCTGCCCGCGACCGGCGCGGTGGCGGCGCTGATCACCCAGGCGACCGGCAAGAAGCCGTACTTCGCGGGCAAGCCGAACCCCCTGATGATGCGGACCGGGCTGAACGCCATCGGGGCGCACTCCGAGTCCAGCGCGATGATCGGCGACCGGATGGACACCGACGTGCTGGCCGGCATGGAGGCCGGGATGCAGACGTTCCTGGTGCTCACCGGCCTGACCAGGCCCGACCAGGTCGAGGACTTCCCGTACCGGCCCTCGCAGGTCCTGGACTCGATCGCGGACCTCGTCGACCGGGTCTGAGGAGGCAACCGCGTCCAAACCCGTCGCCACCCGTTCGGAGCAGTCGCCGCGTCCTTGAGGATGCGGCGACCCACTGTGCGGGGGAGGCTCCAGGCATCTGGAGGTTCACGATGGGTTCCCTGAGAGTCGCTCTCTGTACGAGTGTCCTGGTCGCGGCCGCCCTCACCCCGGCGGCGTTCGCGGCGGACCCGGGGGGCGTCTCGGTGACCCCGGCGACCCCCGCACCCGGCAGTGACGTCGCGCTCCGCGTGACCGGCTGCGCGGCGAGGACGGCCGTCGCCGCCTCGGCTGCGTTCGTCGCGGACGCCCCGCTCACCGTCACCGACGGTGCACTCATCGGCGAGAGCCGCGTCCCCTCCACGCTCAGGGCGGGGACGTACACCGTGAAGATCACCTGCGGGGGCGCCGAACGGACCGGCACGTTCAGGGTCCGGGAGAGCCGGGAGAGCCGGGAGGGCCGGGAGAGTGCGGGCCCGCCCGCGCCCAGGGTCGCGACCGGGGCGGCCGGGCAGCCACCCGCGCCGGGGACGGGCGGGCTGCGGCCCTTGCCCGAGGGCGGCAGGCCATCACCCGAGTCCGAGCCCGACTCCGAGTCCGACTCCGAGACCAAGCCCGAGCCCGAGCTCGATCCCGCGCTCGAGGACGAAGGCCGGTCGTCCGCCTCCCGGCGGCCGGGCGCCCACGCCTCGCCCGTCGCTCCCGTCGAGGCGGGCGGTGGCGGCGCCGCCCACCTCGTCGCCGCCGAGGACCGCGGTGCCGGGCCCGGCACCGCGCAGGCGGTGACCGGCCTGGTCCTCGCGGGAGTGGCCGCGGTGGTCGTCGCGCTGGGCAGTGTCCGCCGGAAGCGCGGAACGGACTGACCATGTCCGAACTCGACCTGGACCGGGTGCGCAGACGCCCTTCGGGTACCGGCCGCCTGCTGGCCGGCGTGGCCTGGGTGGTGCTGCTGCTCGGGCTCTGGCTCTGGGGCCGCGAGGTGACCGACGTACGGCACGGCATCTCCGCGCCCACGACGGGCGACATGGCCGCCGCCGGACGCCCCCCGGACGTGAAACTGCCCCCCGCGCACCGCCCGCTGGGCGACGCGCTGCCGCAGCGCGTCGACATCCCCGGCATCGGCGTCCAGGCACCGGTGGTGGGGCGCGGCCTGGACCGGCGCGGTGCGCTCGATCCGCCGCCGTACGACCAGCCGGGTGTGGTCGGCTGGTACGCGGGCGGGGTGGCACCCGGGGCGCCGGGGACCGCGCTGCTGGTCGGTCATGTCGACAGCGAGACCCGGCCCGCCGTCTTCTACAAGGTCAGTGCCCTGCGGCCGGGCCAGACGATCCGGGTGATCCGGGCCGACGCCGAGGTCGCCGAGTTCACCGTCGAGTCCGTCCAGGTCCTCACCCGCGACCGCTTCGACGCCCACCAGGCCTACGGCCCCCGCCGCTCGGGCCGGGCCGAACTGCGGCTGGTCACCTGCGGCGGCAGCTTCGACCGTACGACCGGCAGCTATACGGCGAACGTGGTGGTGTCGGCGTACCTCACCGGTACCGGACTCTGATGAGACCCCCCACCTAACCCGGCCGACGACCCGCTCCCCTGAAGTCGACGACCGGGCCGGTCCTCGACCACGCGCGCGCGGGCTGCGGGAGTAACCCGGCGAACTGCGCGGGAGGCCACGGGAGCCACGGTGGGTGAAACTCTGGCCGGAGGTCGGGTCCTGCTGAGAAGACTGTAGAACCAAAGGGCCGCCCGGGCCTAGAGGTTGAATACGTCAAGTCCCGATACGGTGGCTCTGCGTCATCCACCCAGGTGGGTTCCGCCTCGTGGGTGTCGCGGGACGTATGTCAGGATTGAGACTTGGAACGGTGCACCCAAGGGGGAGTTGGATGTACGGCAGCAGGGGGGCCGGGACGATCGCCGGGAGGCGGATGTCCGCAGTGATGCTGGGGGCGGCATTGCTGATCACGGGGTGTTCCTCCTCCGACGACGGAGGAGACGGATCGGACGGCGGCGCCGACGCGGGCGCCGGAATCACCCAACAGCCCAAGGAGAAGGCCCCCTTCTGGGTCAACCCGGACGGCACCGCGGCACAGCAGGTCGCCGCGCTGGAGAAGTCCGGCAAGAAGCAGGAGGCCGAGCAGATCCGCAAGATCGCCGAGCAGCCCGTCGCCGAATGGGTCGGCCCGGACAACCCGCGGGAGCAGACCCAGGGCTTCACCGAGGCCGCCGACAAGGCCGGCCGTACGGCCCTGCTCGTGCTCTACAACATCCCGCACCGCGACTGCGGCCAGTACTCACAGGGCGGCGCCGCCGACGGCAACGCCTACCGCGACTGGCTCGACGGCGTGGCGGAGGGCATCGGCGACCGGTCGGCCGCGGTCATCCTGGAACCGGACGCCCTGCTGCACCTCGTCGACGGCTGCACGCCGGAGCAGTTCCACGAGGAGCGCTACGACCTCCTCAAGGGTGCCGTCGCCAAGCTGAAGTCGCTGAAGAACACGAAGGTGTACCTGGACTCGGGCAACGCCGGTTGGGGACACCCCGACCAGATCTTCGAGTCGATGAACCGGGCCGGCATCGAACAGGCCGACGGCTTCTCGGTCAACGTCTCCAACTTCTACTCCACCGACGAGTCCCTCGCCTACGGCAAGCAGCTCTCCGCCAAGGTCGGGGGCAAGCACTTCGTCATCGACACCAGCCGCAACGGCAAGGGCCCCTACACCCAGGGCAACCCGGACGAGCGCTGGTGCAACCCGCCGGGCCGCGCGCTGGGCGAGACGCCCACGACGAAGACGGCCGACCCGCTGGTCGACGCCTACCTGTGGGTCAAGCGGCCGGGGGAGTCGGACGGCGAGTGCAAGGGCGGCCCGAAGGCGGGCCAGTGGTGGTCGGACTACGCACTGAAGCTGACCAAGGCCAGCTCCTAGAAGCCTGGGCAGACGTCGTCGACCTGGTCGGGGTCGACGGCCAGGTCCCTCTCGGCCTCGCTCAGCTCCCGCTGTGCGAGGGAGCAGAGCCGGTCCATCCAGCGTTCGGGGGCGAGGGGGATGGTCGAGGTGCGTGAACCGTCGACGATCGTGAGCGACGTGCCGTCGGTGCTCGGGGACAGGACCGAGCCGTAGCCCACGTAGTAGCGGTAGGTGTCCTGACGTTCCGTCACGTCCCAGACGACCTGTTCGCCTGCGGCGGTGGTGGTGTGGAGCAGGCGGTCGCCGAGGAAGCGGCCGAGGTAGTAGACGCCGTTGTAGGTGAGTTCGGGGAGTCTCTGCTTCTTCTCGACGTCCCACAGCTGTACGCGGCCGCCGGCGTACTGCGCGGCGAGGATCTTGCCGTCGGGGGAGAGCGCGAACGACCGGATCGACCGGTCGTAGTCCTTCCTCCCGATCCACCTCTTGAACTCGCCGGTGGTGAAGTCCCAGACGCCGATCTCGGCCACCGTCCGCACCACCGCCTGGGGTTTGCCGGGCAGGGCGGTGGCGAAGGTGCCGGCCGCCTCGTTCGCGAGCTGGGCACTCTCCTGGACGGGCGGCTGGTAGATCTTGCCGTCCATGCGACCGGTGTCGAGCCGCCAGCGTGAGACGTACGAGAGCCCTGAGATCACGGCGTGGTCGTTGTCGGAGAAGCTCAGATTGATCCAGGACGGGGTGAGCCCCGTTGCGGGGTCCGGCCCGGAGGCCGTGATGCCACGCGGGGCGGGCAGCTCGAGGACGTGTTCCTCCTTGAGGGAGCTGCCGTCCATCCGCCAGACGAGGACCGTCCGTTCGTCCTGGGCGACGGTCAGCATCCGTCGCCCGTCCGGGCTGAAGGCGGCGTACAGGCGGGCCAGCGGCCGGGACGGCCGCGCGGTCGCGAGGAGCCGGTGGTCGGCCAGGTTCCACAACTGGAGTCCGGTGCCGGCCGAGTCCACGACCGCCATCCTGCCGCTCGGCCCGTCCGGTGTGCGGATGCGGTTGACCAGGGAGTTGGTGTCGAAGGATGTGGGCCGCTCGACGCGTACGGTGACGATGCTCCCGCCGGCCGAGACGACAGCGCGCAGGTCATCGGGAGGGCCGGCCAGGTCGACCGCCGGAGCGAACCCCCGGCCGGTGATGTTCTGGTCCTCGGGAGCCGCCGCCGGGGTGTCGAAGGTGGCCGGCCAGCCCTTCTCCAGGTCGATGACGAGGAACCGCATCCGGCCGAGGTCGGTGCCGATGCGTCCGGTCGGATTGATCAGGTAGCGGCCGGTGGCGTCGAGCCGGGGCGCGTAGAGCGGGCACAGGCCCTGGAAGCTGCTGTTGCTCCAGTTCTGGAAACGCCGGGGCGTGGAACCCAGCCGCCACGCTTCGAGCGAGCCCTCCTCGGTGCAGGTGACCAGGACGCGGCCGTTGCCGCTGACCGTCGCGGAGGCGGTGGTGCGCTCGTCCCAGGGGCGGTGCAGCGAACCGCTGCTCAGCTCCCAGGAGACCAGCCGGCCGCGCGGGTCGTCCGCTTCGGCGCCGGTGGGCACGATCCGTGCCACGACCGTGTCGTCCGCGGCGAACCAGGCCTGTGCCGTGGCCCAGCCCTTCGGCGGGGCGAGGGTCCGGCCCGTGCGGCGGCCGTCGTCCGCGTTCCACACGAGCACGCCCTCGCCGGGGATCGCGGCGAGGATCCGCTTTCCGTCGCCGTCGAAGCGCAGGTCGTTGGGGGCGCGGGGGTTCTTTTCGACGGCCTCGCCCTTGCGCAGGGCAAGGGTCCGGAACTTGTCCGAGCCGGAGGAGACCGGTATCCCGAGGGAGATCGACCCCCAATCACTCGCCCGGGCCGCCCTCCGCCCGTCGGCCGATATGGCGATCCGCTCGGTGTCGAGCCGTGTCGAGAAGTGGCGGGGTTGTGGCGGTTGCTTCCCCCGCAGGTCCAGTCGCACGAAGGCGCCGTTGCCCAGCACGGCGTATGCGTACGAGCCGTCGTCCGTCAGCGCCACGTCCTCGACATCGTCACGCCCCTCCATCACCACCCGCTCCACGTCCTGAAACCGCAGGTACTGCGCGAGCAACGCCGACCGGGCCTCGGGCCGGGCCTCCGCCCGATACGCACCGACCGCGTAGAGGGAAGAGGCGGTCAGGGACGTGCTGTCGAGACTCGCCGCCTGTTGCGCCAACCGGTCCGAAGCCAGCCGTCGCTGTTCCGTCAGCAGATTCAGATACAGCACGGACACCACCGCCGCGGCCACCACGGCCAGTACCGTGACCACCGCCCACAGCACCCGCAGATACCGCTTGCGACGCTCGGACCTCGCGGCCTCCTGAGCCTTGCGATCCCGCAGCCCGGCCCCCGCCTCGATGAACTCCCGTTCCTCATCGGTCAGTTCGTCACGCCGGTCCGCGAGCCACCGCTCCGCCGCCGACAGCGCCGGATCCTCCAGCAGCAGTCCGTCCGGCCGCCCGGCCCGCCACCAGCGGGCCCGGTCGTAGCGCAGTTCGCCGCGCCAGGTGAGGAACGCACGGTCGGATTCCACCTGCTCGGCCAGCGGCTGCCAGTGTTCGATGAGGGCTTCGTGGGCCAGTTCGACCGTCTCGCCCCGCTCGGGGTCCGCGCCCACCACCAGGACACGGGCCTCGGCGAGCTCGCGGGCGACGGCCCACCGCTCCTCGCCCGCGTCCCGGCGTGCGAGCCGGGCGCGCAGGGCCGTGCCGCTGCCGGGCGGGAGCTGGACCAGCGCGCGGAGCAGCCCGGTCGCGGCGCCCGGCGCCGCACCCCGCAGCGCCCGCTGCCACGCCGAGTCGGCCCTGCTGCTCAGCACCCCGCCCACGCCGCCCAGTTCACGGTAGGTGTCGAGGCGGAGCCGCCCGCCGAGCTGCCGTTCCCACAGGGTGGTCAGGACGAATCCGAGCAGGGGCAGCGCTCCGGGGCGGCCCGCCGCGTCCTCGATGAGGCGGTCGGCCAGCCCGCTGTCGTACTCGACGCCGGGGAAGGCCCGCAGCGGCAGCCGGACCACCTCGGTGAGCTGCTCGCGGGTCATCAGGCCCAGTTGGTGTGCGGGCGCGCTGCCGACCAGCCGGCTCAGCTCCGGGTGGCGCAGGGCCGCGTCCTGGAAGTCGGTCCGCAGTGCCACCAGGACGGCGACTCCGGGGTGGCGGCGGGCGTCGAGGAGCGCGTCAACCAGGGCGCGCAGCTCCTCCTCGGGGCGCAGCAGCAGCGCCTCCGACTGGTCGAGCGCCAGCACGAGCCCGCGTGCCGACCTGTGCGTCCGCAGAGCCTCGTGGACCGCGGAGGCGTCCGGGCGGCGGCCCTCCGCGCGCAGGGTGACGACCTGCACGGCCCGTTCCCTCAGGCGGGGCAGCACGCCGGCCATGAGGAGGGAGGACTTGCCGGAGCCGGAGGGGCCGGTCAGCGTCACACAGCCCCCGGGCAGCGAGCCGTGCGGGCACAGCAGGTCGACGACCGCGGTGACGTCCTCGTCCCGGCCGAAGAAGTGCGCGCTGTGCTCCTCGGTGTAGGGACGCAGCCCGGGGAAGGGGGAGGAGGGCGCGAGCAGTTCGGCCAGGCCCGGCAGCTCGTCGAGGACCGTGCGGGTCGGGATGCAGAAGCTCTGGCCCCGGTGCGCCGGTGAGATCGAGGCGACGATGCCGACCACGGCACCGAGGTCGTCGTCCCACACGGCGGAGCCGCTGAAGCCTGGCTGGATCGGATCCGACTGGCCGTCCTGCGGCGACATCTGCAAGCGGCCGGTGCCGGTCCGGGCGCGCAGCCGGGCCGTGTGCCAGCCGCCGCCCGTGTCGTCCCTCGGCAGTCCGAAAACGATGGCCTTGTGGTCCCAGACGTCCCGGGGCGCCACCATCAGGACCGGCCGGGCCGCCTCCAGCGGACGGGCCAGGGAGAGGACCGCCACGTCACCGGTGCCGTTCGTACGGACCGGTACCCAGTCGCGGACGACGGCGTCCGTGGTCCCACCCTCGCGGAGGGCCAGGCGGACCCCCACGGGGCCGTCGGGGCGCTCGCCGCGAGCGACCGGGAGTCCGAGGGCGTCCAGTACGACATGGGCGCAGGTCAGGACCAGCGTGGGCGCGATGAGCACCCCCAGGCCGCCGATGTGCCCGTCCGTGCCCGAGACCTGGACGGTCGCGGCGGCCAGGACATCCTCGGCCACCGGGTCCGACGTGGTCGACTCGGTCATCTCCCGTATCCCCCGCCACCGTTGACCACAAGCGTTGCCGATGTCGTACCCGAGAGCACACCAAATTACGTGCACAGGTCAAGCACGTTTCCCGTCACCCGGACATGCGACCGGACATGCGAAAGGGGCGCCCTCCGCACAGGAGAGCGCCCCGATCAGCCGGGAAACTACGGCACCTTGACCCACTGGGCCTTGCTCGGCGTCCCCTTGCCGTCCGTCACGAACAGCATGTACCAGCCCGCCTGGACCAGGTTCCGGTTCTCCGGCACGGTCACGGTCAGCTTGTCGCCGGACGCCTTGAAGTCCAGGGCGATCGACCGCTGGTCGACGTCCGTGACGTGGGTGGCGGCGCTCGGCCGGATCAGCCGGACCTTCTTGACCGAGGACGCGCTCGACGAGGTGAACGTCCCCGTCCCACCGCGCTCGATGGTCTGCGGCCCGCCGGACAGCGAGGGCCGCTCCCCGTCGCCGTAGAGGTACGGCGGCGTGTAGATCTCGATGCGCTGCTCGAACTTGCCCGGCTTGGTGTTGGCCTTGTCGCCGTACAGCGAGTCCGAGCCGAAGAACATCAAGCGTCCGTCGGGCAGCAGGATCGACCCGGAGTGGTAGTTGCGGCCCACCAGCGGGTCGGCGACCCGCTTGAGCTCGTTCTTCTCCGTGTCGTAGAGGTGCGCCTGGAAGATGTTGGAGTCGCCGCGACCCCGGTAGTCCTCCGAGCCGCCGGAGATCAGCACGTTGTCGTCGGGCAGGATCGAGGCGTTCGGGTAGCGGGTGCCCTTCTCCAGGGACGGGCCGTCCTCGAAGCTCGGGTCCGCGTCCTTCAGGTCGACGATCCGGGTCTTCTCGCTGGACTCCTTGGACTCGCCGACGCCACCCCCGCCGACCACCATGTACTTCTCGTCCTGCGCGGGCGGCAGCAGCACCGTGCCGGACGTCTCCATGAGCTTGGGGTCGCTCAGCCCGGGGAGCTTCGAGAACTTGTTGGTGTCCACGTCCCAGACGCCCGGCTCACGGCCCACGTTGTCCGGTCCGTAGCCGGCGTTCGAACCCGAGTAGAAGACCTTGCCGTTCTGCATGAGGAACAGCGCCGGGTAGGTCGGGAACTGCCGGACCTTGCCCGTGTAGGCCCACTTCTTGGTCTTCGGGTCGAAGACCTCGTTCTTGCCAGGGACGAGCTGCCCGATGTCGTCCAGGCCGGAGACGCTGAGGATCTTCCCGTCGCTCAGGGTGGTGAGCGTCGGGTACCAGCGGGCCTCCTTCATCGGGTCGACCTTGATGTACTTCTCGGCGACCGGGTCGAACTCGAAGGCGTCCCGGATGCCCTGGAAGTCCTTCTTGTCGAGGGCGATCTTCTGGGCGATGCCGTAGGTGTTCTTGGCGTCGGCGCCGTTCAGGCCCTGCACCTTGTAGTTGTCCTGCGTGCCCGTCTCGTACTTGTGCCCGCGCTTTTGCGCCTCGACGTAGATACGGCCGAGACCCGGGTCGTTGCGCAGGAACCTGCCGGTCGCCTTGTCGAACACCTTCTTCGCGCGCGGCACCAGCACCGGGTCCTTCGAGACGAAGGTCTTGCCGTTCCCCTTGCCCGTGAACCTGGTGCCCGCGGGCAGGGTGATCGGCTCGTCCGGGTTCTCGTTGTGGACGATCATCAGGCCGCCGGCCTTGGTGACGTCACCCTGGAGCTTCTCGTACCGCTTGGTGCCGCCCGCGATCAGCAGATTGCCGTTGGCGAGCTGGGTGTGGCCGGTGCAGAACAGGTCGGCGGGCGTCGGGACCTTCTTGATGGTGCCCTTGACCGGGTCCCAGATCCGGGTGTCGAACTTCTTCGCGTCGAAGTTGTCCTGGTTGTTGCCCGACCCCGCGACGAGCAGCACCTTGCCGGTGCGCAGCAGCGCCGCGTGGATCGTGTTCTGCCGGTATTCCTCGGGGAAATCGATGATCTCCCACTTGCCGTTCGCGGCCTTGTACTCCGGCTTGTTGATTGTGTACTGGTGGTATTTCTCGGTTCCGAAGCGGTAGAGCCACGGCCCGTTCATCCCGGCCAGCGCGAGTACCACCGCCGTGCCGATCGCGAGTCGACGGGCCCGGCGGCGGCCTGCACGGTCGTTCATTCCTTACGTCCCCCAAGTCCACCAAGGGCGATCTGCATGGTCTGGTCGGATCCCCCGACCTCCCCGTTACCGCCGGGAGCGGCGGCCCAACTGGGCTTGTGGTGCGGGGCGTGCGACGTCGGCTGCTGCGGAATCGGCAGCGGCTGCGTCCGGTGCGGCCCCGCGGAGTCCTGCGGCTGTTCCGCGGCGGGTTCGGCGGGCTTCTTCGCGTCCTGCCGGAGCTGCCAGCGCCAGGCGAAGACCGGCGAGGCGGTGATCAGCAGCGCGAACGTCGCCCAGATGATCATCGCGGGGTGGGCGTGGCCGAAGACGAGGCCGGCGGCGATCGACCCACCGAAGATCGCGACGAAGTACCAGTGGTAGCGGAACGTCCCGAACCACCGGTCGGGGCTCGCGGAGTCGCCCTTGGGCGTGACGACGAACTTGCTCTTGCGCCGCAGCACGGAGTCGATCAGCGCCTTCGCGTACAGCGGCGCCGACAGCGCGGACATCACCATGCCGGCCACACCGCCGGAGCCCTCCGGCTCGTGCGGCGAGACGTTGTGCCGGCGGTTCCAGACGTACAGACCGATCTGCAGGGCGGAGGCGTTGCCGTAGAGCATCAGCCAGACCGCCGGGTCGATGTTCACACCCGAGGCGCCCAGGCCCAGGAACAGGCAGCAGCTCAGCGCCGCCAGGATCCAGTTCAGGGCCGACATCGGGTAGAAGATGATCATCATCGTGTAGTTGAAGAGCTTGCTCGGCGGCAGCGAGTACCAGCCCTTCCAGTACTGCCCGATGATCGTCTCGTACGTCCCTCGCGACCAGCGCATCTGCTGGGTGAAGAAGTCCGTCCAGGCGCTGGGGCCCTCACCGACCGCGAGCACGTCCGGCGTGTACACCGAGCGCCACTTCTTGCCCGTCGCCGGGTTCTTGTGGCGGTGCATCTCGAAGCCGGTCGCCATGTCCTCGGTGATCGAGTCGTACAGACCGCCGATCTGCTTGAGCGCCTTGATGCGCACGGCGTTGGACGTGCCGACGAACATCGGGGAGCCGTAGCGGTTGCCCGCGCGCTGGATCAGCGCGTGGAAGAGGAACTGCTGCGACTCGGCGGCCTTGGTGATGGCGTTGTCGTAGTTGCCGTAGACCTGCGGGCCGATGACGAAGCCGACGTCCGGGTCGCGGAAGAAGCCGAGCATCCGCTCCAGGTAGTTGGGCAGCGGCACGTGGTCGGTGTCGACCGAGGCGAAGAAGTCGTAGTTGTCGCCGTGCGCCTCGAGCCAGGCGTTGTAGTTGCCGTGCTTGGTCTTGGCGCGGTGCGGGCCCTTGGCCTGGTTCCACTTCGCGACGCCCTTGCGGGAGAAGTGGTGCACACCGAGGCGCTGGCAGACGGCCTTCACGTCGGGGTCGTCGCCCTCGTCGAGCAGCCAGACGTGCATCAGGCCCCGGTGGCGGATCTTGACCGCGGCCTCCAGGGTCTTCGTCACCATGTCCAGCGGTTCCTTGCCGGGCACGAAGGAGGTGAGGAAGGCCACTCGGGTGCCGGTCTCGGGCACCACCGGGATCGGGTCGCGGGCCACGAGCGTGGCGTGCGCGTTCGACAGCACGTTCATGCAGCGGAAGAACTCGATCAGGCCGATCGAGACCAGCATGACTATGTCGAGCGCGGGCAGCCAGTCGAAGGCCGGGTAGTCGCGCTCGGTCCAGTGCTCGGGCTGGAGCAGCCAGAACAGCAGGACCAGGGACAACACCGGGGCCGCGGCCAGCATCAGGGCGACCCTGATGCGGTGCGGCTCCTGCGAGATGAGCGAGCGGTACTGCACCTTGTACGGCTTGTTCGGATCGGGCTGGGTGAGGGGACCCGCGAGCCGGCTGTAGTGCTCGTAGTCGTATCTCGGCAGATTCTTCTTGATCCGCCGGAATGTCCCCGTCGTGCTCATCCGGTGCCCCGGCACCCTGAGCTGAGTGGTCTGGGACGGGTCGTGGTCCTGCCGGGCACCCGTGGGCCTCGACGTCATGAGTCATCCCCCCACACGCGGAATCCGCGTGTTTCGTCGCTTCCTACCGTCTGCGCCAGGTCCCCCTCGACCTTCACAGACGTATCAGTGGTGGATCGCAGTCACCACGTCATCCACACCCTATAGACACGGCAATGCGACCTTCCGGTTGCATGATGCCCCCCTCGGCATCGCTCCATGAACGGGGCCCCTACTCCCGTCCGGCCGGCAACCGGTTCTTCTGCCCCCCAACTGCCGCGAATCCGCAGCATCTTGAAAAACCAGATAACCAGGGTTCTACGGCGTTCATCATGATCGCAAGATGCGAAACACGGTGTTTACCGGTCATACGCGTTCATTGTGACGTGTGTGGGGACTCTGTGGAGCCGTTGTGGACAGACGGGCGCGGATGTTGCCGAAGTGCTCTCTTATGGCCTCCTCCGCCCGCATCGAGTCACCGGACCGGACCGCGTCGAGGATCTCCCGGTGCTGCCGGCACGTGACCTTCGGGTCCTGCGGCTCGCCCCCGAGGTCCGTGCGGACCCGGTGGAAGGCGTCCCAGAACGCCTCCAGGACCTCGCACAGCAGCACGTTGTCCAGCCCCCGGTAGAGAGTGGCGTGGAAGGCCCGGTCGGTCTCGGCGAGGCCGGCTCCGCGCGCGGCCTCCTCATCCATACGGTCGACGAGCGCGTCCAGTTCAACGAGGTCCGCATCCGGTATCCGCCCCGCCAGCCGGGAGACGAGCCCCGTCTCCACGGCCTCCCGCAGTTCGAGGAGCTGGAGCAGGGTGTCCTCGCCCCGGTAGTGCCCGGCGACCGTGCGGAAGGCGAGGCCCTCGATCATCGGGGCCAGGGACATCGGGCCGACGTAGGTGCCGAAGCCGTGCCGGATCTCCACGATGCCCATCGCCTGGAGCGCCTTCAGCGCCTCACGCACCGAGTTCCGGCTCGCGCCGAGGTACTCCATCAGCTCGGGCTCGGTCGGCAGCGGGGCCCCGGAGGCCAGCCGGCGGTCGATGATGAGCTTCTTGATCCGCTCCTGTAGGTCACGCGCTGCCATGGCGAGAGGGTATCCGGCCAATCGCGCGGTGCACCGGGTTCCGGCCATGTAGGGAGGGTCCGGCGAGATACAAGAAAGCCCCCCGCTTCCGCGAGGGGCTTTCCGGTCGGTGCGCCGCCAGGGACTCGAACCCCGGACCCGCTGATTAAGAGTCAGCTGCTCTAACCAACTGAGCTAGCGGCGCGCGCTGACGTCGTAACTCTACAGGACGCCCGGAGGTGCTCCGGACCACCGGACCGGGCCCCGGCAAGCCCCGGCAAGGGCGGCCGGTTACATCATTCGGACCGTCAGCATGCGAGTGCGGAAGACAGTTGAGAAACTGGCGGCGCGCGCCCGGGACCGCACCGGCGCCGTCCTTTTTCCGCCGCAACTGTGAGGGGAATCGCATGAAGTCGCCGGTATTCGAGGAATTCGACCCCGGGGGCGACTGCGACTGCCCCGGCTGCGTCCACTGGCGCCGCGTCCTGCCGCGTTCCCCGGCCGGCCGCACCACCACCCATCCGGCCGCGCACCGGGCTCTCGCCCTGGCCGCCGTGGCCGCCGCCACCCTCGGCGCGGGCCACGCCGTACCGGCCGCCGCCGCCCCGCAGGCACCCCACCGATCGGGTGTTTTCGCAGATGAAGATCCAGAGACCCCCCAGGGTGACACGGCCCCGCTGCACGGCGCCGACGGCCGTGAGGGCAAGCCCTCCGACTCCCTGGAGCCCGCGGCCATCACCCGTTCGGAGATCATCGACCGGGCCAAGACCTGGGTCGCCGCGAAAGTGCCGTACAACATGAACGCGTACTGGTCCGACGGTTACCGGCAGGACTGTTCGGGCTATGTATCGATGGCCTGGCAACTGCCCGGAAACGAATGGACGGGCAGCCTCGCCCAATTCGGTGAACGGATTTCCAAGGAGGAACTCCAGCCGGGCGACATTCTGCTGTTCCACAATCCGGCCAACCCGGAGAGCGGCTCGCACGTCGTCATTTTCGGCGGCTGGTCGAACGCCAAGCACACCTCCTACATGGCCTACGAGCAGGCCCGCCCGCACACCCGCCGGCAGTCCACTCCGTATGCCTACTCGAGCGACTCCGACCGGTACGTCCCCTACCGCTACAAGGGCGTCACCGCGCAGGAGGAGCCGGCCCCGGCGAAGGACAGGGGGATGCCGGGCGCACCGGCCGCCACGCCGTACCCGGGAGCGACGTATTTCGGCCCCGGCGCGGACAACAAGTACGTCACGCAGCTCGGCCGCATGCTCGTCGCGCGCGGGGCCGGCGCCGCGTACCCGTCGGAGCCGGGACCGCGCTGGACGGACGCCCACCGGCGGGCGACCCGGGCCTTCCAGCGGGCCCAGGGCTTCAAGGGCGCGGACGCCGACGGGCTGCCCGGCCCGCGCACCTGGGAGCTGCTGGTCACGGGGAAGGGCAAGGACGTCACCGAGGCGGAGGCCGGGCCGCCGCCCTCCTCCCACGGTGTCCCCGGCTACCCGGGACGGGCGATGTTCCGGCCCGGCGCGAGCAACCCGTATGTCACCCGGCTGGGGAGGCAACTGGTGCGGAAGGGGTTCGGCAGGTTCTACCCGAACCGGCCGGGACCGCGCTGGGGCGAGTCGGACCGGCGAGCCGTCGAGGCCTTCCAGCGCACCCAGGGCTGGCGGGGCGGAGCGGCGGACGGCTTCCCGGGGCCGGAGACCTGGCGGCGGCTGTTCTCGTAGCACTCCCGGCACCGGGGGCCCACCCGTTGTGACGCATCTGGCGCGGAGGCTGGAGGCACGCATGACCACGACCACTTCCCACACGTCCGAGCCCGACGGACCGGCCGAGGGGCCGGCCAGGCCCGCCCGGCTCATCCAGAACGAGTCGACCACCGAGATCCCCGTCCATCTGCTGTTCCGCGACGACCTCGACCCGGCGCCGGTACCGCTGAAGCCGGCGGTCGTCGGCCGTCGGCAGGGCACGGGGGAGCAGCCGCGCCTCAGGCGCCCGGCCGCCCTGACGCCGCGTCCGGTGCCGGAGGCCGACCCCGACCTGGTGGAGCGGACCGCGCGGGTGCTGCCCGGTGCGGCGGGCGTGCTGGCCGGAGCGTGCGGGGCGGCCGGGTGCGTGGCCACCTCCTGGTGGGCCGGGGTGCTGCCGCCGCTCGCACTGGAGGCGCTGCGCCTGCCCGCCCACGCCGGGGCCGGGCTCGGTCCCGCGCAGTGGGCGGCGTACGCGGGGGCCGGGGCGCTCGCGCTGTTCGGGTTCGGCGGGCTGGCCCGGGGCCGGACCGGGCGGGCCTGGGTGCTGGATCTGTTCGGCCGCTACCGGGGGACCGTCCGGCGCTCCGGCCTGCTGTGGGTCAACCCGCTGCTGCTGCGCCGCCGGGTGGACGTACGGCTGCGGCACTGGCGCAGCGAGCCGGTGCCCGCGACCGACGCGCACGGAGTCGCGCTGCGGGTGGTCGTCCTGGTGGTGTGGCGGGTGCGGGACACCGCGCGGGCCACGCTGGGCGTCGAGGACCACGAGTCGTATTTGCGCGAGTGCGTCGAGGCGGCGCTGGCCCGGGTGCCGGTGGTGATGCCGGGCGGCTCGAGGGGAGCAGGGGAGGCGGCGGCCGAGGTGCTGACCCGGCTCGTGACGGCGGAGGCGGCCCCGGTCGGCCTGGAGGTGTTCTCGGTGCAGCCGCTCCGGGCGGAGTACGACCCCGAGGTCGCCGCCGCGATGCACCGCCGCCGGATCGCCGCCCTGGACGCCCAGCACCGGGCGAGCGTGCTCACCTCGGTCGTGGACTCGGTGGAGGACACGGTGACCCGGCTGACCATGCGGGGGCTGGTCGAACTCGACGACTACGAGCGGAAGGTGCTGGTGAAGGACCTGACGGTGGCGTTCTGCTCGGGGCGCGGAGAAACGGGCGGGTGATGGGGATGGACATGTTCAACTAACGTCCCTACATTCAAACTTGGTCTAGACCTACCTGCACGGCTCACTGAACATCCCCCACGTTCTCCAGGAGCGGCAGCATGCGCACAAGGACCAAGTTGTCCGCAGCCGCGGTGGGGCTGGCCACGACCGGAGCCCTCGTACTCTCCTCCGGCGGCGCCAGCGGCCACGGCTACACCGACCTCCCCATCAGCCGGCAGAAGCTCTGCCAGAACGGC
The DNA here is from genome assembly GCF_042674225.1 of Streptomyces sp. NPDC056948. NCBI lineage: Bacteria > Bacillati > Actinomycetota > Actinomycetes > Kitasatosporales > Streptomycetaceae > Streptomyces > Streptomyces sp. NPDC056948. Next base: position 16,688 of record NZ_JBHUQX010000029.1, on the reverse strand, counting down.
ACCGTGACCAACTGCGGCTCCATCCAGTGGGAGCCGCAGAGCGTCGAGGGCCCGAAGGGCTTCCCTGCGTCCGGTCCGGCCGACGGGCAGATATGCAACGCCGGCCTCGGCCACTTCGGCCAGCTCAGCGCACCGCGCACACCGTCCGGCGGCGCCTGGCCCGCCACGAGGGTGACGGGCGGCCAGAACTACACGTTCCGCTGGCAGTTCACGGCCATGCACGCCACGACCGACTTCAGGTACTACGTCACCAAGCCGGGCTGGAACCAGAACCACAACCTGGCCCGGTCCGACCTCAACCTCACGCCGTTCTTCACGGTCCCGTACAACGGCCAGCGGCCACCGTCGACGCTCTCCCACAGCGGCAGGCTGCCGTCCGGGCTGAGCGGTCGTCACGTCATCGTCGCCGTATGGACGATCGCCGACACGGCCAACGCGTTCTACGCCTGCTCGGACGTCACGTTCTGAACCTTCTGAGGTTCTCTTGAGTCACCGGTGCGGCCGGTGTGGGTAGGTTCCTCCCACGCCGGCCGATCGGGGCCGGCGCATGGACCTCGGGGGACATGCGATGGACGTGATCTTCTACGTCGCGCCCGGCCTGATCATGGCTCTGGCGCTCTTCATGGCCTACCGGGTCGTGCGGCGCTGGCTGCAGATCCGGGGCGCCTGGAACAGCGGGCTGACGGCCGAGGGCCGGTGCCTGCGGGCGTACACGACGGTGAGCGGCGGGCACGGCGACACCTCCGTGCGCACCACGCTCCGCCATGTGTACGAGTTCATCGCACTCGACGGCCGCGTCATCCGCTTCGAGGAGGACGGCGGACCCGGGACGACCCTCGACGGCGACTACGTCACCGTGTACTACACCGCCGGCCGCCAGGTCGTGGCCACGGCCCAGGCGCCGAGCCGGGCGAAGCACGCGATGGCCGTCGTCGGCATCCTGGCGTTCCTCGGTGTCGTCGTCGTGTTCTGCGCCGGCTTCGTCGTCACGTACGCGCAGATCTTCGCCCCGTACAGCGACTTCGTGTTCGGCGGCAGCGGCGACGCGACCGTGATGCCGTGACCGTGGTGCTGTGACCGTGGTGCTGTGACCCTCCACATCTGACGGCACGTCAATTACCGTGCGTGCCCATGGACTCCAGGGCGGCGTCAGCGGGTACGGTCGCGGAACTCATGGCCGGCGGGTGGGGCGACCACCGGCCGGGGCTGTGGTACGAGGACCGGGTGCTGACCCACCACGAGGTGGCGGCAGGTGCCGCGACCCGGGCGGCGCTGCTGGCGGACCTCCTGCTCCCGGCGGCCGAACCCCACATCGGGGTGCTGCTCGACAACACCCCCGAGTTCCCGCTCTGGCTGGGCGCGGCGGCCCTGGCCGGGGCGGCGGTCGCCGGCGTCAACCCCACCCGCCGCGGTGCCGAACTGGCCCGCGACATCCTGCACACCGAGTGCCGCGTCCTGGTCACCGAGCGGGCCCACCTGCCGTTGCTCCGGGGCCTGGACCTGCCCGGGGTACGCCTGCTGGTGACGGACACGGCCGACTACGCCGACCTCCTGGCCCCCTACGCGAACGCCCGGCCGGACCCGTCCCGCGCGACCCCGGCCGACCGCTTCCTGCTCTACTTCACCTCCGGCTCGACCGGCGCGCCCAAGGCCGCACTCTGCTCCCAGGGCCGTCTGGCGGCCGCCGGCCGTTCCTTGGCCGGCCAGTTCTCCCTGGGCCCGGACGACGTCCACTACCTCTGCATGCCGCTGTTCCACGGCAACGCGGTGATCGCCGACTGGGCGCCGGCGCTGGTCACCGGGGCGGCCGTGGCACTGCGCCGCCGCTTCTCGGCGTCCCGCTTCCTGCCGGACGTACGCCGCTACGGGGCGACGTACTTCACCTACGTCGGCCGGGCGATCCAGTACGTCCTGGCCACCGCCCCGCACCCCGAGGACCGCGACAACCCCCTCCGCCTGGGCTTCGGCACGGAGGCGGGCGCGGTGGACGCGGCGGCCTTCGAGCGGCGGTTCGGGGTGCGGCTGGTCGAGGGGTACGGCTCGTCGGAGGGCGGGGCGGCCGTGCAGTGGTCGCCGGGCACGCCGGTGGGAGCGGTCGGGCGGGCGGCGCCCGGGCTGGTGGTCCTGAACCCGGAGACGGGCCGGGAGTGCCCGTCGGCCTGCTTCGACGCGGCGGGCCGGCTGCTCAACGGGGACGAGGCGATCGGCGAACTGGTCAACCAGGGACCCAGCCCCTTCGAGGGCTACTGGCGCAACCCGGCGGCAGAGGCGGAGCGCCGCAAGGGAGGCTGGTACTGGACGGGCGACCTCTTCTGCCGGGACACCGACGGCTACCTCCACTTCGCCGGGCGCGCCGACGACCGCCTCCGCGTCGACGGCGAGAACCTGGCCGCCGCGATGATCGAGAACATCCTGGCGCGCTACGAGGGGGCGGCGGCGGTCTGCGTGTACGCGGTGCCGGACCCGGTGACCGGCGACCAGGTGATGGCGACGATCGCCGGCACCTTCGACCCGCTGTCCTTCGCGGAGTTCCTGCTCGCCCAGCCGGACCTGGGGACGAAGATGGCCCCCCGGTTCGTCCGGGTGACGGACCGGATGCCGGTCACGGCGACGAACAAGATCCACCGTGCGGCTTTGCGCGGGGAGGGCTTCCGGTGTGCCGATCCGGTGTGGTGGCGGCCGCCGGGGAAGGGCACTTATCGCAGGCTGACCGGGGAGGACCTCGAACACGCCGAAGGGCCTCTCGCTCCCACGAGAGGCCCTTCACCGGTGCGCCGCCAGGGACTCGAACCCCGGACCCGCTGATTAAGAGTCAGCTGCTCTAACCAACTGAGCTAGCGGCGCATGACTCGCGCCGACCTGCGGGAACGTGTTCCGCGGTGGGCGACGGGAAAATACTACCCGGTCTCCGGGGGTGCTCCTGACCACCTCGCGCCGGCTAGATCGCCATGGACAGCAGGACCGGTGCCGCGTTGCGGTTGAGGGCGTCCGCGGCCTGGCGGAGGCGGTGGGCGTGCTCGACCGGGAGGGACAGGGCCAGGCAGCCGACGGAGGAGCCGGCCGTGATGGGGACGGCCGCGCAGACCGTGCCGACCGCGTACTCCTGGAGGTCCAGGACGGGCACGGTGGCCGGCTGGGCCTCCAGCCGGGAGAGCAGCAGTCGGTCGCTGGTGATGGTGCGCGAGGTGAGGCGGGCCATCTTGTGCCGGGAGAGGTGGTCGCGGCGGCCTGCGTGGTCGAGCTGGGTCAGCAGACTCTTGCCTATCGCGGTGGCGTGGGCCGAGGAGCGGAAGTCGACCCACTCGTTGACCTTGGGTGTGGCCGGGCTGTCGGCGTACTGGGTGATGCTGATCTCGCCGTCGACGTAGCGGCTCATGTAGACGGCGGCGCCGACCGAGTCGCGCAGCCGGTCGAGGGTGTGCTGGAGCTTGTCGCGCAGGGCCTGCTCGCGATGGCGGGCCGAGCCCAGGCGGGTCAGGGCCTCGCCCGTGACATACGCGCCGTCGGCGATCTGCTCGACGTAGCCCTCGCGGCGCAGCATGCGCAGCAGCGCGGTGAGCCGCTCCGGTCCGATGCCGGTGCGCCGGGCGAGCTCGGTGTCGGTGACGCCGGAACTGTTTCGCGCCACCGTCTCCAGGACGCGCAGGGCTTCCTGGGCCGAGTGGTACGGGGTGGTCGGCTCGTGCCTCAGCGCCACGGTGGTCTCCCCCTGCGCTTGCTGTTGGGCCGTAATCCGGACAGCGAATCACCTCCACGATAACCGGCAAAGGGGCTGTGGAGAGCGGGGGTTGACAAGATTCCGGGCCCTCGGGCTGGGGCATTGACCCCCTGGCATATGCCAAGAGCATGCCCCGACCCGAGGGCCCGGCGTCAGCCCTGTTCACGGGCCGTAGTCACAGCACTGCGCTGAGGAACTCCCTCGTCCGGTCCAGCTCCGGATCGCTGAAGATCTTCTCAGGCGGGCCCGACTCGATGACCCGGCCCGAGTCGAACATCAGTACCTGGTCGGAGATGTCCCGGGCGAAATTCATCTCGTGGGTCACGCAGAGCATGGTGATGTCCGTGCTGCGGGCGATGTCCCGCAGCAGGTCCAGCACGCCCGCGACCAGCTCCGGGTCGAGCGCGGAGGTCACCTCGTCCAGCAGCAGCACCTTGGGCTGCATCGCCAGCGCCCGGGCGATCGCCACACGCTGCTGCTGACCGCCGGAGAGCTGCGCGGGGTGGGCGTCGCACCGGTCGGCCAGGCCCACCATGTCCAGCAGGCCCTTGGCCCGCTCCACCGCCTCGTCCTTCGACATGCCGAGCACGGTGACCGGCGCCTCGGTGAGGTTGCGCAGCACGGTCATGTTCGGGAACAGGTTGAACTGCTGGAAGACCATCCCGATCTTCTTGCGGACCTCGCGGACCTCCTTGTCGGAGGCGGGGAACAGCTTCTGCCCGTCGACCGTGATCGTGCCCTCGTCGGGCTTGAGCAGGGTCATCAGCAGCCGCAGGATCGTGGTCTTGCCGGAGCCGGACGGCCCGATCAGGGTGACGTGCTTGCCGGCGTCGACCGAGAAGTCCAGGTGATCCAGAACGGTGTTCTGGCCGAACCGCTTGGTGACCTGTTCCAGCCGGATCAGCTCGCCGGTGCTCTTGGCGGGGTTCTTCTCGGGATTGGCCCCGGGATTGGGAAGAGTGTCAGTGGGCAAGGCGTCGCTCCAGGGCTCGCAGGGCAAGGGAGGCCAGGTAGGAAATGACGATGAAGGCCACGCCGATCACCGTGAGGGGCTCGGTGAACTGGAAGTGCTCCTGGGAGAACAGGCGTGCGTGGCCGAGCATCTCCAGGACGGTGATCGCCATCAGCATCGGCGTGTCCTTGAGCATCGCGATGACGTAGTTGCCGAGCGCGGGAACCACCCGGCGCACCGCCTGCGGCAGGATCACCGCGGTCCACGTCCGCCGCAGCGGCAGGTTCAGCGCCGTCGCCGCCTCCCACTGGCCGACCGGAACGGCCTCGATACCGGCTCGGTAGACCTGCATCGTGTACGTCGAGTAGTGCAGCCCGATCGCGACGACACCGGTGGTCAGCGCCGAGAAGGTCAGGCCCCACTCGGGCAGTACGTAGAAGAGGAAGAACAGCTGCACCAGCAGCGGGGTGTTGCGGACGAACTCCGTGACCGCCCCGACCGGCCAGGTCACCCAGCGCGAGGGCACCCGCATCAGCAGCGCCCACACCAGACCCAGCGCGAACGAGATCAGCGAGCCGAACAGCAGGATCTGGAGGGTGACCACCAGGCCCTTCCAGAAATCCGGCATGAAGTCGGAGACCGCGCTCCAGTCCCAGTTCATCGGACCCCCTCCACCACGACCGGCTCAGGCGCCCGGGTCTTGCTGTCGGGCTTCTTCCCGACCCCGGCCTTGAGCTTCTTCTCCAGTCCGCGCATGACCCGGGTGAGCAGGAAGGCGATGACGAAGTAGATGAGCAGGATGTACGTGTAGATCTCCGCGCTCTCCTGCAGCGCGAGGCGCACCAGGTTCGCGCTGAACGTCAGATCGCCCATGCCCGTGATGGACACCAGCGCGGTGCCCTTGAGCAGCTCGATCAGCAGATTCGAGAACGGCGGGATCATCTCCGGCACCGCCTGCGGCAGCAGGATCAGCCGCAGCCGCTGCCAGGGCGTGAAGCTGAGCGCGATGCCGCCCTCCTGCTGCGCCGGGTCGACCGAGCTCAGCGCGCCGCGCACGATCTCCGCGCCGTACGCGCCGTAGGTCAGCCCGAGCGCGAGCGTGCCCGCCCACAGGGGTACGAGCTGCCAGCCGAAGGCGACCGGCAGCACGAAGAACACCCAGAAGATCATGACCAGGGCGGAGGTGCCGCGGAACACCTCGGTGTAGAAGCCCGCGAGGAAGCGGACGAACCGCAGCCGGTGGCTGCGCGCGACGCCGACCACGAAGGAGACGGCCGCGCCCAGCAGAGCGCTGCAGACGAGTAGCTGGACGGTGGTCCACACGCCCTTGAGTACGAGTTCCCAGAGTCCCGAGGTCATCCGCCGCACAGCTCCTTCGCGGTCAGATCCGTCATCTCCGCCTTGGTGAAACCGAAGGGCTGGAGGATGCGGAACAGTTCGCCGCTCTTCTTGAGCTTGCGCAGCTCGACGTTGAAGGCGTCCCGCAGATTCGTCTCGGTCGGCCGGAACGCGAAGGCGCCTCCGTCGACGTGCGGCTTGCCGCCCACGATCGGCGTGAAGGGCTTGGTCGCCTCCGCCTTGGCGGACTTCTTCACCACCTCACGGGCGGTGAGCGCCGTACCGGCGAACACGTCCACGCGTCCCGCCTCGACGGCGTTCAGACCCGCGACCTGGTCCGGGACGATGAGGATGTCGCTCTCCTTGTACCCCGCCTCGACGGCGTACTGGATCTCGGCGTAGCCGGTCCCGGTGGCGAACTTCGCCTTCTTGCCGACGACGTCCTTGTAGCTGTGCAGCCCCTTCGGGTTGCCCTTGCGCACGATGAACGCGTCGAGCATCTGGTAGTCGGGGTCGGAGAAGATGACCTGCTCGCAGCGCTCCGGGTTGACGTACATCCCGGCGGCCACGACGTCGAACTGCTGGGAGTTCAGGCCCGGGATGAGCGAGCCGAACTCGGTCGGCACGGGCTGCACCCGGTCGACGCCGAGACTCTTGAAGATCACCTTGGCCAGCTCGGGTGCCTCACCGGTCAGCTCGCCGTTCTTGTCGATGAACCCGAACGGGATCTCGCCGGCGATGCCGAGGCGGACGACGCCCGCGGCCCGGAGCCGTTCGAGCAGGTCACCGCCCTCGACGTCCGAGGCGGTGGCGACCCGGCTGCATCCGGCGGCGCCCAGCGCGCCGAGCGCCGCGACCCCCGCGAGCAGCGATCGGCGTGTGGGACCGGACACGGCCCCGGACATGGTCCGGGTTATGGGTTCCGGAATTCTGAGGGGGCTTCTCTGTGGTGGAGCCATGGGCGCGCGGCTACCCGACCGCACTGGAGTTATGCCGATCTTTTCAAGCCCCGCACTCTGCCGATGCGCCCTTGACCGCGGAGCCGAGGGGCACTCCCATGGAGGCATGGCTGATCGCTACATCGAACTCTCGCTGGTCAAGCGTGACGTGACCTGCACGGCCAAGCTGCTGGACGACCGCGCGCCGATCACCTGCGCGGCCGTCTGGGATTCCCTTCCGCTGGCCGGTGACGTCTACCACGCGAAGTACGCACGCAATGAGATTTACGCCCTTTTCCCGCCATTCGCCGAATCCGAGCCACCCCTGGAAAACCCGACAATCACCCCCATCCCCGGCGATCTGTGTTATTTCACCTTCGCCGGGGCGGAGTTGGGTACCAAGTCCTACGGCTACGACCGCGAGGTCCGCGCCGGGACCACCCTCGTCGACCTGGCCCTGTTCTACGAGCGCAACAACCTGCTGCTGAACGGCGATGTCGGCTGGGTCCCCGGCATCGTCTGGGGCCAGGTCGTCGACGGCCTGGAGAACATGGCCGAGGCGTGCAACGACCTGTGGAGGTCGGGGGCGGCGGGGGAGACGCTCAGCTTCCGGAGGGCCTGAGCCGGCCGGCGGACGCCACCCCGGCCTCGTACAGCGCGTGGGCCGCCCGCAGCACCAGATCGTCCCGGTGCCGGGCGGCCACGAGCTGCAGACCGATCGGCAGACCGTCCCCGTCCATGCCGACCGGCACGCTCGCCGCGGGCTGCTGCGTCATGTTGAACGGGTACGTGAACGGGGTCCAGCCCGTCCAGCGCCGGTGGCCGGATCCTTTCGGTACCTCGGCGCCCGCCTCGAACGCCGTGATCGGGAGGGTCGGGGTGAGAAGCAGGTCGTAGGTGTCGTGGAAGCGGCCCATCCGGCGGCCCAGGTCCATCCGGACGTCCACCGCGGCCAGATAGTCCAGCGCCGAGGCCCTGGCGCCCTGCGCGCAGATCTCCCGCAGGCCCGGGTCCAGCAACTCCCGCTGGTGCGGGCCCAGGTGTTCGGTCACCCGGGCCGCCCCGCTGAACCACAGGGTGTGGAAGGCCTCCACCGGGTCGGTGAGATCCGGGTCGGTCTCCGTGACGTACGCGCCGAGCTCCGCCAGCCGCTCCACCGCCCGCCGCACCGCTGTCGCGACCTCCGGACGCACCGCCACCTGCCCGCCCAGCGACGGCGAGTACGCCACGCGCAGTCCGTGCACCCCGCCCGTCAGGCCGTCCGTGTAGGCGCCCGGCGGCGGGGCGAGCGCAGACCAGTCGCGCGAGTCCGGGTGGCCGATCACATCCATCAGCAGCGCCGAGTCCGCCGCGTCCCGGGTCATCGGCCCGACGTGCGCCAGCGTGCCGAACGCGCTCGCCGGGTAGAGCGGCACCCGCCCGTACGTCGGCTTCAGCGCGAAGATCCCGCAGAACGACGCCGGGATACGGACACTGCCGCCGCCGTCCGTGCCCAGCGACAGCGGCCCCGCGCCGAGCGCCACGGCCGCCGCGCTGCCGCCGCTCGACCCGCCGGCGGTGCGCGAGGGGTCGTACGGGTTGCGGGTCACGCCGCTGAGCGGCGAGTCCGTCACGCCCTTCCAGCCGAACTCGGGGGTCGTCGTCTTGCCGATGAAGACCGCCCCGTGCTCCCGCAGCCGCGCCACGGACGGGGCGTCCTCGTCCCAGCGCCCCGCCGGATCCACGGCCTTCGACCCGCGCAGGGTCGGCGCGCCGCGCTGCAGCAGGATGTCCTTCACCGTGACGGGCACCCCGTCCAGCAGCCCGTGCGGTTCACCGCGCCGCCATCGCTCCTCCGACTCCCGGGCCCGGGCCAGCGCGTCCTCGGCGGTCAGCCGGACGAAGGCGTTCACCTCCGGCTGGATCGCTTCGGCCCGCTCCAGCGCCGCCCGGGTCGCCTCCACGGGACTCCACTCGCCCTTGCGGTACCCGTCGAGGAGCCGTACGGCGGTCAGCTCGGTGAGCTCGGTCATCCACCCTCCAAGGAACGTCAGTGACCAGGTACGTACCCACGCTGCTTGTCGACCACGTTCTTCAGCGGCTCCCCGCTCGCCCAGAGCTCGTAAAGGTCCACGAACTGGGCGCCGAGTTCGTCCCGCCAGCCGACGATGTCGCCGCTCATGTGCGGGGACACGATCAGGCCGGGGAGCTGCCACAACGGGCTGTCGGGGGTCAGGGGTTCGGCCTCGAAGACATCCAGTGCGGCGCCCGCGATCCAGTGCTTGGCCAGGGCGTCGGCGAGCGCGTCCTCGACGACGAGCTGGCCCCGGCCGATGTTGATGAACCGGGCGGACGGCTGCATCACATCGAAGCGGCGGGCGTCGAACATGCCGTGCGTCTGTTCGGTGAGCGGTGCCGCCGCGATCACCCAGTCGGCGCGCGCCAGCAGCCGGTCCAGGTCCTCCGGGCCGTGCACGCCGGTGCGCGGGGCGCGGCCCACGAGCGCGGTCGTGATGTCCAGCGCCCCGAGCGTGCGGGCGATCGCCCGGCCGATCGGCCCGGAGCCGACCACGACGGCCCGGCCCCCGGCGACCTTGTGCGACTCGCGGTGCCGCCAGGTCCGCTCCCGCTGCAACTCCAGCGTGCGCGGCAGATCCTTGGCCATCGCCAGCACGAGCGCGGCGACGTACTCGGCGATCGGCTGGTCGAAGATGCCGCGCGCGTTCGTCACCACCGTGTCGGAAGCGGCGAGTTCCGGACACATCAGATGGTCCACACCGGCGCTCGCCGTATGCACCCAGCGTGGCCGCGGGCCCTCGCCCGGCCAGGCGTCCCGCACGGCGCGCGAGGTGAAGTCCCACACCAGCAACGCGTCCGCGCGCGGCAGGCGCTCGGCGAGACCCGCCGCGTCGGTGTGTTCGATACGGGCGCGGCCGGTGAGGCGGCCGAGCCGGGGCAGGGGTTCGGCGTCCAGGACGAGAAGGGTGGGAGTGGGCATGAGCAGCCGTTTCTCCAGCCGTGCGGCGGTGCGGGCCGGCCTGCGGGCGCCGACCGGTGACGACGAGTTAACCGGGTGTTGACCAAGGAGTGATCCGGGCGGATTGACCACGCTCGCACCCGAACCTACCGTCGTCAACACGGGCGTTCCCACGATCCGTTGCACACTAGTTGCCCAGCGTGAGGCCGGTGCCTGCCATGGACGTCTCTTTTCTCGGCGGGCCCAGCCCGCAGCGGGGGGTCGGCGTTGTCGCCCCCTTCGACTTCGCACTCGACCGCGAGCTGTGGCGCTGGGTGCCGGACGAGGTCTCCCTGCACATGACACGAACACCGTTCGTGCCGGTCGAGGTGAGCCTCGATCTCGCCCGCCTGGTCAGCGAGCACGAGACGCTGAGCGAGGCGGTCCGCACCATCAACGCGATCGCACCCGATGTCATCGCCTACGCCTGTACGTCGGGCAGCTTCGTCGGCGGCGTCATGGGCGAGCGCGCGATGTGCGAGGCGATGAGCCGGGCGGGTGCCGTACCGGCGATCACCACCTCGGGCGCTCTGCTGGAGGCCCTGGTGGAGCTGGACGTACGGCGGGTGGCGCTGGTGACGCCGTACACCGTGTCGGTGACCCAGTCGCTGGAGGCGTACGTCGCCCAGGCCGGCGTCTCGATCTCCGGATGCGCCTTCATGGGCCTGACCCGGCACATCTGGAAGGTCCCCTACCGGGAAGTGGTGGACATGGCGCGGCAGGCCGTACGCGGCGACGCCGACGCCCTGTTCATCAGCTGTACCAACCTGCCCACCTACGACGTGATCCCGCAGCTCGAGGCCGAGCTGCGGATCCCGGTGATCTCGGCCAACCAAGTGACGATGTGGGCTGCGCTGCGCCGACTGGGTACCCGTGCGGTGGGACCGTATCAAGCGCTGATCAATCCGGAGGCGCGTTCCGGTCTGGTATCGCCGGGGGTCGACCCCGGCCCTGTAGTGCCGGAAGAAGAACAGCAGCAGGAAGGCTGGACATGACAGCACTGGGATTTCTCTACCCGGGCCACTCCGCCGAGGACGACTATCCGCGCATCGAGCAGTTGCTGGGCAGCGACATCCGGGTGGACCTGGTGCACACCGATATCGGTGAGGACGCGCACCGGGTGGACGCGCTGCTGGAGATGGGCTCCGCCGGGCGGCTCGCGGCGGGCGTCCAGGAACTGCGGCACGCGGGCGCGGATGCCGTCGTGTGGGCCTGCACGAGCGGCAGCTTCGTCTACGGCTGGGACGGCGCCCAGGAGCAGGTCCGCTCCCTGGCGCAGACGGCCGGCATGCCCGCCTCCTCGACGTCCTTCGCCTTCGCGCACGCGGTGAAGGAGCTGGGAGCGCGGCGGGTCGCGATCGGGGCGACGTACCCGGACGACGTGGCGCGGCTCTTCGCCGAGTTCCTGCGGTCGGACGGCGTGGAGGTCGTGTCGGTCAACAGCTCCGGCATCATCACGGCCGCCGAGGTCGGCACCTGGGGCGAGGCGGAACTCCTCGCCCTGGCCCGGAACTCCGACCACCCCGACGCCGAGGCCCTCCTCCTCCCCGACACGGCCCTGCACACGGCCGCGCACATCCCGGCCCTGGAGAGGGAACTGGGCAAGCCGATCCTCACCGCCAACCAGGTCACGGTCTGGGAATGCCTGCGTCTGGCGGACCGCCGTGTGAACGCGCCGGAGCTGGGCGCCCTGTTCACCAGGGAGCCGATCGTCCAGGCGTGACCGACGAGTACCGTGCTCGCCGCCTCGGGCTGTTGCCCGGGCGGCGGGGACGAGTTCGGCCTATGACCGCTTGCGCCGGACCAGGAAGACGACCAGCCAGACACAGAGAAGCACGGCGAGGGCGATCGCCGCCCAGTCAGGCAGCAGCCCCAGGCCCTTGTAGGCCAGCGTGACGTCGTCTGCCGAAGTTCCCATCGCAGGCACCTCCTCACCAGGTGCTGTTCCCTCGAACCTCTGCTCCATGGGGTCCGGAATCGGCCACACCTCTTTGTCGGGCCCGCCCCGAGGGGAATAACCGGAGACAGTCCCCTGTTACAGCCGGGACGACAGCACACGGCCCACAGCAGGAGGCACCCCACCGTGGCGGCAGACGAGATACGCGGCGACGAGATACGCGGCGCAGCGCAGGGCAGCGCCCCCGTCCCCCTCTCCGTACTGGACCTGGTCACCGTAGGGGCCGGCCGCACCGCCTCCGACGCGCTGCGCACCAGCGTCGACCTGGCCCGCCTCGCGGAGGCCCGCGGCTTCCACCGCTACTGGGTCGCCGAGCACCACTCCATGCCGGGCGTGGCCTCGTCGTCCCCCGCCGTGATCCTGGCCCACCTCGCCGCCCACACCGACCGCATCCGGCTCGGCTCGGGCGGCGTGATGCTGCCCAACCACGCCCCGCTCGTGATCGCCGAGCAGTTCGGCACGCTGGAGGCCATGGCACCGGGGCGGGTCGACCTCGGCCTCGGGCGCGCCCCCGGCACGGACGGCGCCACGGCCGCCGCCCTGCGCCGCACCGACCTCCCCCACTCTCAACTTCGTTCGAGCGGGGGGACCCCCAGTCACTCGGGCGCCGACGACTTCCCCGAGCAGCTCGCCGAGCTGACCCGCTTCCTCGACGACGACTTCCCCGACGGGCACAGGTACCGCCGTATCCACGCCGTACCGGGCCCGGTCCAGGCCACGTCACCCGGCGGCGTCCAGTCCCCGCACCGGCCGCCGATCTGGCTGCTCGGCTCCTCCGGCTTCAGCGCCCGCCTCGCCGGCGTCCTCGGGCTGCCCTTCGCCTTCGCGCACCACTTCTCGGCGCAGAACACCGTCCCCGCCCTGGATCTGTACCGGGAGTCCTTCCAGCCGTCCGCCGTGCTCGACCGGCCGTATGCCCTCATCGGCGTCTCCGCTCTCGCCGCCGACGAGGAGAAGGAGGCCCGCCGGCAGGTGCTGGCCGCGGCCCTCAGCATGGTCCGGCTGCGCACCGGCCGCCCCGGCCTCGTGCCCAGCCCCGAGGAGGCGGCGGCCTACGAGTTCAGCCCCATGGAGCGCGACTTCGTCGACTCCTGGAACGCCAACGTCATCCACGGCACCCCCGACGAGGTCCGCTCCGGCCTGGACGACCTCGCCAAGCGCACCGGCGCCGACGAGCTGATGATCACGGCCAACGCGCACGGCGGTGACGTGCGCGTCCGCAGCTACGAACTCATCGCCGACGCCTACGGGTTGCCGACGCCCGCCTGAACGTCCGGCGTGCCCAGCAGCTCGGAGATACGGTCCGGCGACACCGGACGGGAGTACAGCCAGCCCTGTCCGGTGTCGCAGCCGATGCGCCGCAGCCGGACCGCCTGGGCCGAGGTCTCCACGCACTCGGCCGTCACGGTCAGCCCGAGCCGGTGCGCGAGCTGGATCATCGCCTCGACCACGACCTCGTCGGCGGGGTTCGGGCGTGCGGCCGCGTCCCGGTCGTCGTACTGGAAGCCCCGCACGAAGGAACCGTCCAGCTTCAGCACCGACACCGGCAGCCGGCTCAGATACGCGAGGTTCGAGTAGCCCGTGCCGAAGTCGTCGATGGCGATGCGCACGCCCATGTCGCTGAGCGCCTTCAGGGCCTGCAACGGCCGCCCGCCCGAGCCCATCACCGCCGACTCGGTGAGCTCCAACTGGAGCAGGTGCGGCGCGAGGCCCGTCTCGGCCAGGGTCTCGGCCACGTCCGCGACCAGGTCCGAGTCCCAGACCTGGCGGACCGCCACGTTGACGCTGACGAAGATCGGCGGCTCGTCCGGGTGCTCCCGCTGCCAGCGGCGGGCCTGCCGGCAGGCCGTACGCAGCACCCAGCGGCCCAGCGGGACGATCGAACCGTCCTCCTCGGCAAGTCCGATGAACCGATTCGGCGTCAGTACGCCGAACTGGGGATGATTCCAGCGGATGAGCGCCTCGACCCCGTGCAGCCGGTCGTCCTCCATGCCGACCAGCGGCTGGTACTCCAGCCGGAACTCGCCCCTGTCGATGGCCGGCCGGAGCGTGGAGGCGAGGGCCTGGCGGGTCATGCGGTGGGCGTTGCGCTCCGGGTCGAACAGCGTCCAGCGGGCCTTGCCGTCGGCCTTCGCCCAGTACAGCGTCGTGTCCGCCGCCTGCACCAGGGCGGTCGGGGTGGTGCCGGCGGCGTGCCGCTCCACGACCCCGATCGACGCCGACACCGACAGCCGCTGGCCGGAGATGTCGAAGGGGTCCTGGATCGCCCGCAGCACGGCTTCGGCCAGCTCGGCAAGCTGTTCGGTGCCCGTGGAGTCCTCGACGAGCAGCGCGAACTCGTCGCCGCCGAGCCGGGCCACCAGCGGGGTGCTGGTGCGCGCGAAGCCCGTCTCGTCCGCGCAGCGCCTCAGGCGCTCGGCGACGGCGGCCAGCAGCCGGTCGCCGACGCGATGGCCGAGGGTGTCGTTGATGGCCTTGAAGCCGTCCAGGTCCAGATAGCACAGCCCGATCCGGCCCGTGCCGCTCTGCTCGTACGACTCGGCCTCCAGTGCGACCGACAGGCGTTCGAAGAACAGTGTGCGATTGGGCAGCCGGGTCACCGCGTCGTGCATCTGCAAGTGCCGCAGCCGGGCCTGGAGTTCACGGCGGGAGCTGATGTCGGCGACGGACATGAGCACGCCCCGGTCCTCGGCGGGCAGCGGGGCGACCGTCACCTGCACCCACAGCGAGTGCCCGTCGGGGTGCTTGAGGCGGCGGGTGCAGCGCAGCCGGGACTGCCGGCCGCGCAGCACCTCGCGGTAGGCGTGCCAGGTGCGGGCGTCGGAGGTGAGGTCGACCAGATCGGCGGCGACGGCCCCGGCCAGTTCGTCCGGGGCGGTGCCGAGCAGCGCGGCGAGTGAGTCGTTGGCGCTGACGACCGTGCCCTCGCGGTCCACGACGGCCATGGCGAGCGGGGCGGCCGTGAAGACGGAGCGATAGGGCGGCTGCGACAGGTGCTCGGTACGGGGGGACGTATCGATCTCACTCTCTGTGACGACCGGCCGGTCGAGGTCTGCCGCGGGCGTCGGCCCTTCGGAGGTTCCGCTCACCGCTCGCTCCCGCATGTATTCGATCTCTGTCCGTGCAGGAAAGGTCAGGAAAGTGTGCCGATCATAGAGGCTGGCCCCAGGGCCTTCCAGCCGGTGTCCAGTGTTCCCGACCAATCGGCCCTTCTGCCAGATCGTTTCTGCTCGCACCTGGACGGCTTCTTCAGGCCCCCGACCAGTTGTGACATTCCGTGAGTGCTTCTGGGATGTCGGCTTCCGCGATTTTTCGGCTCCTTCACCCGACTGGTGCAGGCAAACAGGGCGCAGTACTACAAATCATCACAGTCTGGGTGCGGTGTCCCGCGAACCGTACCCGGAGGTATCCGTGCCGCGTCAGTTCTCGCGCGCCCGACTGCGCAGTACCGCGGCCGTGTTCACCACCATGTCGGCCCTCGCCGCCACCTCCCTCGGCACCGGCCACTCGGCCGCCGGACCCGACTCGGCCGAGCCCTGCGCCCTGACCCGCACCGACGCCCACCACTCGGAGGGCCTGGACACCTGGAACGCCGCCTATCCGCGCCCGGCCCGGTCCCTGGACGCGGTCATGGTCTTCCTGTCCTTCCCGGACGCCCGTCCGCTGACCACACCGCAGGAACTGACCGCCGACCACTTCCCGGACACCACCCGATTCTTCGAACGGGCTTCCTATGGCCGCTTCACCCTGCGCCCGCACCCGCTCGGGCACTGGATCCAGATGCCGCGGCCGTCCACCGCGTACGCCATACAGCGCGACTGGAGCGCCGAGCACCGGGCCGCGTACCTGCGGGACGCCCTCTCCGCGGCCGACCCGGAGGTCGACTTCTCGCGCTACGACGTCGTGTACTTCGTCGCCGACCCGGACGCGCCCGGCGTGGACTCCGACGCGACCAAGGTGGTCAACCTCACCAGCCCGATGCGGGCCGACGGCACCGACCTGCGCCGGGTCGTCACGGTGTTCGAGCAGCATCCGCCGGACCGGCTCGTCCTCGCCCACGAGACCGGGCACGTCTTCGATCTGCCCGACCTCTACCACCGGCCCGCCGACGGCAAGGGCGACTGGGACACGCATGTCGGCGACTGGGACCTGATGGGCAGCCAGTTCGGACTCGCCCCCGATCTGTTCGGCTGGCACAAGTGGAAGCTGGGCTGGCTGAATCCGCGGCAGGTGCGGTGTGTGCAGGACGCCGGGCCCGCCCGGCTGACCCTGGAGCCGCTGGCGGCGGCGCCCGGCGTGCCGGTCTCGGGTGCCGCCGGGGCGCCGGTCCTCGGTCTCGGGCGGGGCACCAAGCTCGCGGTGGTGCGGACGGGCCCCGACAGCGTGCTCGCCTTCGAGGCGCGGGGGCCGGTGGGCAACGACACGGCCGCGTGCCGGCAGGGGGTGCTCGTGTACCGGGTGCGGGGCGAGGCGCAGTCCGGGGGTGGGCCCATCGAGGTGATCGACGCCCATCCGCGGACCGAGGCGTGCTGGGAGGACTCGGTGTACCCGCCCCTCGCGGACGCGCCGATCGCCCTCGGGGAGAGCTTCACGGTGCCGGGGGAGGGGGTGCGGGTGGAGGTGGAGGGGCGTACGGCTTCGGGAGCGTGGACGGTGAAGATCATGGTGGGCCGCTGAGGGCGGTGCGGACACGCGAAAGACCCCCTCGCTCTCGCGAGGGGGTCTTTCACCGTCTGTGCGCCGCCAGGGACTCGAACCCCGGACCCGCTGATTAAGAGTCAGCTGCTCTA